>NZ_RAWF01000132.1:0-27377 GCF_003612075.1 Corallococcus sp. CA041A | reverse complement strand
CGTCCAGCCCGTGGCCACGCCCCGCCCGACACCGGCCCCGCCCCCTGGCCTGGAGGACGACCGCGAGCGGCTCACCTCCGGCTCGCGGGTGCTGCTGGTGGTGGAGGACGACGCCCGCTTCGCCCTCATCCTGCGCGACCTGGCGCGCGAGCTGGGCTTCCAGTGCATCCTGGCCGCCACCGCCACGGATGGACTGGAGGCCGCGCTCGGCCACGCGCCCCATGCCATCATCCTGGACATGAACCTGCCGGACCACTCCGGCCTCACGGTGTTGGATCAGCTCAAACGCAATCCGCGCACGCGCCACATCCCGGTGCACGTGGTGTCCGCGGCGGACCCGACGCGTGAGGCACTGGAGCTGGGCGCGGTGGGCATCGCGCTCAAGCCCGTGCAGCGCGAGCAACTGCTGGACGTCTTCCGCACGCTGGAGACGAAGTCCGCGCCGGGCCCCCGCCGGGTGCTGGTGCTGGAGGACGACGCCCGTCAGCGCGAGAGCATCCAGAAGCTGCTGGAGGCAGAGGACGTGGAGGTGGAGGGCGTCGCCACCGCGCACGACGCGCTCCAGCGGCTTCGCGAGCACACCTTCGACTGCATGGTGATGGACCTGCACCTGCCGGACCTGAGCGGCCAGGACCTCCTGGAGCGCATGGCCGCCGAGGAGGCCGTCTCCTTCCCTCCCGTCATCGTCTACACCGGCCACACGCTCAGCCGCGACGAGGAGCAGCAGCTGCGCCGCTTCTCACGCTCCATCATCATCAAGGGCGTGCGCTCCCCGGAGCGCCTGTTGGACGAGGTGACGCTGTTCCTGCACCAGGTGGAGTCGCGCCTGCCACCGGAGCACCAGCGCATGCTCCAGGCCGCTCGCGACCGCGAGTCCACGCTGGAGGGCCGCCGCATCCTCGTGGTGGAGGACGACGTGCGGAACATCTTCGCCCTCTCCAGCGTGCTGGAGCCCCGGGGCGCGAAGGTGGAGATCGCCCGCAACGGAAAGGAGGCCCTGGCCCTGCTCACGAAGAGCCTGGCCCAGCCCCAGCTCGCGGTGGACCTGGTGCTGATGGACATCATGATGCCGGAGATGGATGGCCTCACCGCCACGCGCGAAATCCGCAAGCAGGAGGCCTGGCGCAAGCTGCCCATCATCGCGCTCACCGCGAAGGCCATGCGCGACGACCAGGAGAAGTGCCTCCAGGCGGGCGCCAATGACTACATCGCCAAGCCGCTCGACGTGGAGAAGCTGCTGTCGCTCCTGCGCGTCTGGATGCCCAAGGGGTGAGGCCGCGCATGCTCGACGTGGCGACGAAGGAGTTCGACATCGAGCTGCGGCTGCTGCTCGAGGCGCTCTACCTGAAATACCACTACGACTTCCGCGGCTACGCGGAGTCCTCCCTCAAGCGCCGGTTGGCCCAGGCCGCCGAGCGCCTCGACTGCGCCACCCTGTCCCAGCTCCAGGACCGGATGCTGCACGAACCCGCGCTGTTCCCCGTGCTGCTGGACTACCTCACCGTGCAGGTGAGCGAGCTGTTCCGCGCCCCGTCCTACTTCCGCGGCCTGCGCGAGCACGTGGTGCCGGTGCTGCGCACCTATCCGTCCCTCAAGGTCTGGGTCGCGGGGTGCAGCACGGGGGAAGAGGCCTGGTCGCTCGCCATCCTGCTGCGTGAGGAGGGGCTGCTGGAGCGCACGCGCATCTACGCCACGGACATCAACCCCACCGCGCTCCAGCGCGCGGAGGCCGGGGTGTACGCGGTGGACCGCATCGCGTCCTTCACCCAGAACCACCGGCTGTCCGGCGCGCGCACGTCGCTGTCGGACTACTACACCGCCGCGTACGGCGGCGCGGTGTTCGACCGGTCGCTCAAGGGCCACATCGTCTTCTCGGACCACAGCCTGGCCACCGACAGCGTCTTCGCGGAGGTGCAGCTCCTGTCGTGCCGCAATGTGCTCATCTACTTCAACCGCGAACTCCAGGAGCGCGCGCTGGGATTGTTCGCGGAATCGCTCTGTCACAAGGGGTTCCTGGGCCTGGGGGCGCGCGAGTCTCTGCGCTTCTCCTCGCACGAGGCCTCGTTCACCCCCGTCGTCCCCGAGGATAGGCTCTACCAGAAGCGATAGAGGAGGCCCCACCGCCATGCCCACTCCGCGCCCCGCTCCGCCCGCTGGCCGCGTCGACGCCATCGTCATTGGTGCGTCCGCGGGCGGGGTGGATGTCCTGACACAAATCCTGCCCGCGCTGCCCACGAACTTCCGGCCCGCGGTCCTCGTCGTCCTGCACCTGCCGCGCAAACTCCCCAGCCTGCTGCCGGAGGTCTTCACCGCCCGGTGCACGCTGCCGGTGCACGAGGCGACGGACAAGCAGCCTGTCCAGCCCGGGACCCTCTACTTCGCGCCACCCAACTACCACCTGCTCGTGGACCGGGACGCGAAGGGGCCGTTGCTCGCGCTGTCCATGGACGCCCCCGTCCACTTCTCCCGCCCCGCCATCGACGTGCTCTTCGAATCCGCCGCGGCCGTCTATGGCCCACGCCTGGGCGGCGTCATCCTTACGGGCGCCAACGCGGACGGGGCGCTGGGGCTCCAGGCGGTGAAACGGCGGGGCGGCGTCACCCTGGTGCAGGCCCCCAACACCGCTCGCTCGCCTGCCATGCCCCAGGCAGCCGTCGCGGCGGGGCCGGTGGATTTCGTGCTGCCTCTTGAACAGATGCCCGCCGTCTTCCGGGCATGGGGAGATGGCGGTGCTATCTGACCTGTCCGTCCTCAGCAAGGAGCCCCTGCCCGTGGCTTCCCGGGTGAAGTGCCTGCTCGTCGATGACCTGGAGGAGAATCTCCTGGCGCTCTCCGCCGTGCTGCGGCGTGACGACGTGGAGGTGCACTGCGCCCGCTCCGGCGCGGAGGCACTGGAGCTGCTGTTGCGTCACGAGTTCGCGCTCGCGCTCGTGGACGTGCAGATGCCGGAGATGGACGGCTTCGAATTGGCGGAGCTGATGCGCGGCTCAGAGCGCACCCGCGACGTGCCCATCATCTTCGTCACCGCGGGCGGGGGCGACCCCTGGCGCACCTTCAAGGGCTACGAGGCCGGCGCGGTGGACTTCCTCTTCAAGCCGCTGGAGGCCCACGCGCTGCGCGGCAAGGCGGAGGTCTTCTTCCAGATGCACCGCCAGAAGCAGCAGCTGGCGCAGCAGCTGGACACGCTCGCGGAGACCCTGCGCCTCAACGAGATGTTCACCGCGGTGCTGGGCCACGACCTGAGGAACCCCCTCTCCGCCATCCTCACCGCGGCGGACCTGCTCCAGCGCCGCTCGGAAGACGAGGCCGTGAAGAAGACGGCCTCGCGGATGATGACCGCCGGCAAGCGCATGAGCCGGATGATTGAAGACGTGCTGGACCTGGCGCGCGCGCGGCTGGCGGGCGGGATTCCGCTGCGCCGGGGAGAGACGGACTTCGGGCAGCTGGTGCAGCGCATGGTGCAGGAGCACCAGACGTCATGGCCCCGCCACCGCATCGAGGTGCGGCAGGACGGAGACCTCGTGGGGGACTGGGACGCGGACCGGCTGGCGCAGGTGGCCTCCAACCTCATCGGCAACGCGCTCCAGCACGGCGACGCCGCGGAGCCGGTGCGCATCCTCGTGGACGGCACGCGCGACCACGCCCTGCACTTCACCATCACCAACGTGGGCGTCATCCCCGCCCACCTGATGCCCTTCCTCTTCGACCCGTTCCGCGGCGGCCAGCAACGCCGGGGCCGGGGCGAGGGCCTGGGCCTGGGGCTCTACATCGTCCAGCAGATCATCCACGCGCATCAGGGCGGCGTGGAGGTGCTCTCCGGCAGCGGGCCCTACACGGAGTTCCGCGTGGAGCTGCCGCGCAAGGGCATGGACGTCGTCAAGCTGTAGCGCCGTTGTCCACGGGCACGCTGCCCGGCCCGTCGGACTCCTCCAGCGGCGGCAGCGTGTGCAGCCCCCAGCGCTGTCCCGCCTGCCAGGCGGCGACACCGGAGACGCCCCAGCCTGCGCGCTGGGCCTCGCGCCCCTCGAACTCCAGCCAGAAGACGGCGGTGTCCGGTCGCGCCGCCTGGTCCAGGCACGCCACGCGCGACAGCGCACGTCCGTGCGAGTCCAGCGCCACGGCGAAGGGCTTGTGCGAGTGGCCGCAGATCACCCACTTCGGGTGCACCGTGTCCACCAGCTTGCGCGTCACCGGGTTGCCAATCCACGGCGAGGGCAGCGGGCGCGAGGGGGCCAGGCGTTCGTCACGGGCCTTCTGCACGATGCCCCGGGGCCACTCGTGCACGAGCAGCAGGTCCACGTCCCGCATCGCGGACACGTGCTCCACCTCCGGCGTGCGGAAGTAGCCCGCCTGCTTCGCCGTATCCAGCGACGTGGGCCGCTTCAGCGGCTGGTCGATGAAGCGCGGCGCGTGGATGCCGGACAGGTACGCCACGCGTAGGGGGCCCAGGGTGCGCAGGCCCGCGCGTCCCAGGTAGTGGACGTCCGGGGCCAGCTCACCGCCGTCGGGCAGGTCGTGCAGCGCCTCGAAGTCCTCGTTGTTGCCGCCAATGAAGTACAGCGGCCGCTTCACGCGGCGGATGCCGTCCGCGTACTCGGCGAACTCGGCGGGCATGGCGCGCTTGGCGGCCTTGCGCCGGTGGTCGTCCGCGTGGCGGAAGGCCTCCACGTCCCCCACCGCCAGCACCAGGTCCACCCTCCGGCCACGCGCCTGCTCCAGCGCGTCCAGCCACGCCTCCACGCGGTGGAAGCGGCCATGGATGTCACCCAGCGCGGCGACGAGGAGGGAGTCCTGCGGCATGTCCTTCACTCAAGGCCTCCCGCCCCTCCCTGTCGAGTCATCCGCCTCTGTCACTTTCCAGTGACGGACGTATGGCTGCCCCAGCTACGGGCAACCCAGCGGATAGGTGACCTCCACCACCGCGCCCGGGGCCGGGGCGCGCAGCCGGTCGAAGATGACAGCGTTGGCCCGCGCGTCATAGGACCAGCCGTCCGTCACGGGCAGTCCGTCCACCCGGACGGCGATGGCGCCGGGGTCCTCCGGCACCTCCGACAGGGGGAAGGCCCGGTTGGGCCCGAAGGCGCTCTCCGACAGCTTCTCCAGCGACGCGGCCCAGTTGGGCGTGCAGATGCTGTCCACCACGCCGTTGAGCTTCCGGGCCAGCTCCATGTACCGGCTGCCGGAGCTGCTGGAGGTGGTGCAGGTGCTCAGGTCCTCCGGGCCCACCACGGCGTTGAAGCTCACCTTGGACGGGTCGTTCCCCTTCAGGGCCAGGAGGTAGGTCTCGTAGAAGGACACCGGCTGGGAGCTGAAGTCCTCCTCGTCCGACAGCACGATGATGGCCAGCTTCGCCTCCTCGCGCAGGAACCCGCCGTTGCCGTCGTTGGCCTGGGGCGTGCGCGGATCATCCAGGTCGTAGAGCAGCGGATCCGACAGCGCTCGGTACGCCGCGTCCAGGCCCTGCTCGTTCCAGTGGCATACGCCCACGTGCGTGTTGGTGGCGAAGACGCCGGCCGCGTTGGGCGTCTCCGGCGTGATGATGCGCGGGCTGGAGCCGTCCACGGGGAACAGGCGCCCGTTCTCACCGCCCAGCGCGCCGCCGGGGCACTCGGACCAGCCGCCCGGAGACGGGTCCAGGCCGGTGGTGGTGACGCCGATGCGGTAGTCCACCTGCGCGGCGGTGGCCGCGGACAGGAAGGCCGAGAAGTTATCCCCCAGGCTCTGCTGCTCCTCCATCATGGAGCCCGAGTTGTCCACGACGAAGAGCACGTCCACGCGCGCCTCCGACTGCTGGACGAAGCGGTCCGTCTGGTCCGTCTTCGCCAGGCCCCGCCCCACGAGCCCCGCGTTGTAGACGGCGCCGTCCCTCAGCGTGAAGCGCACCGTCGCCGCGTCCTCGCCCTCCTCCCCGGGCGCGTACTTCGCGGTGAGCTTCACGCGCCCGCCCGCGGGAATCGTGGCCGGCAGCGCGCCGGACACGGCGAACTCCTGGCCCGGCTGCTCCAGCTTCATGCCCGTCACCTTCACGTCCCCCGGACAGTCGTTGTAGGCCATGAACTCGCGGGTGCGAGGGCCGCACGCCAGCCGGCTGATGCCGAAGTCCACCGTGGTGGGCTGCACGGAGAAGCACCCCTGCACGCCCCGGCCCACCAGGTTCACCAACGGGTGGCCGCGCGTGGGGTGGCTCACCCAGCCCTCCGCGAGCCCCTGGAACTCCCCTTCACCGGATGGGCGGAAGCGCACGAGCAGCGTGGCCTTCTTGCCGGGCTCCAGCACGCTGTTGGCCACCGTCGACGCGCGGAACGCGGGGTCCGACCCCGACGCCAACTGGAGCCCCGCCAGGAAGCACGCCTGCGTGCCGGTGTTGCGCAGCGTCACCCCCAGCGCCACCTCCGAGCCCACCGGCACCTGGCCGAAGTCCAGCACCGAGGGCAGCGCGTACTCGCACGGCGCGAAGGCCTTGCCCTCGCCCGCCAGCGTCACGCCGTCCGTGGCGCTGGAGGTGCGCTGGGTGGAGGTGACGGCCAACTGCCCGCTGCTCGCGCTGCCCACGCCCGCGCGAGGGCTGAAGGTGAGGCCCACCTTCAGCGTGCCCCCGGGCGCCACCGGCTGGCTGGACGGCGGCTGCGCGAGCGTGAAGTAGCCCCCCGCCTGAGTGGTGAGGTGGAGCCCGGTGACGGTGGTCTCCTCGCGGCAGTGGTTGTTCACGGTGACGTCGCGCGTGGCCGTCATGCCGAAGGCCACCGGCCCGAAGTCCAGGTGCGCGGGCGTCACCTCCACGCACGACGCGCCGCCCTCACCCGTCAGCGTCACCTTGGGCCCGGGCGACGTCGTCTTCGGCTTGCGCACGGACACCTCCACGCGGCCATCGCGCACCCGGCCGGCCACCGCGGGCGTGAAGGCCACGCGCAGCTCCACCACCCCACCCGGAGCCAGCACGTCGTTGGGGAGCGCAGGCGCGCTCACCACCTTGAACACGCCGGACGGGTCCTCCAGGAGCGCCGCGCCCTTGTAGCTGAGCGGCTCGGAGCCCAGGTTGCGCACGGTGATGCGCTCCTCGGCGGTGGCGCCCACCGCCACCCGGCCGAAGTCCACGCGCAGCGGCGTCACCTCCAGCGCGCCGGCCACGCCCATCCCCGTCAGCCTCACCACCGCGGGCTCGCAGCCGTCGCACACCGCGACGTGCAGCTCCGCCTCCCCGTTGCCCAGCCGCACCGGGCTGAAGGCCACCGGCACCTTGCGCGTCTCATGCGGCGCCAGCGTGGACGGCATCCCCGCGCCGGCGGAGAACTCGTCCTTGTCCGCGCCCTCCACCGACAGCACCAGCGGGCTCTCCACGTCGGAGGGGTTGCGCACCGTCACCTCGCGCATCTCCACCAGCCCCAGGTTCACGTTGCCGAAGTCGAGCGCTGACTCCGGCACCTCCACCAGCGCCTTCACGCCGCGCCCGCTGATGGGCACCTGCGTCGCCGCGCCGCCGGACGCGTCCGTGAACAGCTCCAGCTGCCCCTGCACCGCGCCCTCCACGTCGGGCGTGAAGCGCACTTCAAGCTCGTGCTCCGCGCCGGCCGTCAGCGTGAAGGGCTCGAACACCGGGACGCTGACGTTGGGCAGCGACGAGCGCGCCCCCTCCACGCGGTACGACGCGCGCCCCTGGTTCGCCAGCCGCAGCGTCATCGTCTTGGTGCGCCCCACGGCGGCGGGGCCGAACTCCAGGAGCTCCGGGCGTGCCGCGAAGCCCGTGCGTGCCTGCTGTGAAGTGGGCCGCTCACACGCCGTCGCCGCCGCCACCAACGCCAACACCAGCCATCGGAGTCCACGCATACAGAGTCCCCCATTTCCTACGCACGGCACCGGTGTCCCCCCACACAGCACTGCGCGTGGATCCGGTCGTCGTAGAAAGGTGCAACCCTGGTGCCTGGGCGTCCCAACGAGGCGCCGTCACGCCGCCAACACGGCAAACGGGCGCCCTCGCTGGGGAACGGCATTTAACGGGTAAAGCAGGAGATTCCACGTTTCGTGGAAGCGACTGCAAAAGCTTCACAAACGGTCGATGCTACACCGACCCCTGACCCTCGGGGGCCGTGCGATTTCCAGAGGGGACGAGTGGCGTGCGCAGGACGGCCGGGTGCCCGTTTGGCGGTGGGGATGCGGGCGGCGGTTTCGCGTGTTTCCGCTGAACCTCTCCGGTAGTGCGCCTTTGCGTGCACCGGAACACCCTTTCAGTGATAAAGCGCCCCCCATGTCCGAGCCCGACGTCATTTCCATCCGTGGTGCCAGGGAGCACAACCTCAAGACCGTCTCCCTGGACATCCCGAAGAAGAAGCTCGTGGTGTTCACCGGTGTGTCGGGCTCCGGCAAGAGCTCGCTCGCGTTCGACACGCTCTACGCCGAGGGGCAGCGCCGCTACGTGGAGAGCCTCTCCTCCTACGCGCGCCAGTTCCTGGGGCAGATGGAGAAGCCCCGCTACGACACGCTGCGAGGCCTGTCGCCCACCATCTCCATCGAGCAGAAGGCGGCCAGCAACAACCCGCGCTCCACGGTAGGCACCGTCACGGAGGTGCACGACTACCTGCGCGTGCTCTACGCCTCCATCGGTGTGCAGCACTGCCCCCAGTGCGGCCGCAAGGTGGGCAAGCAGAGCGCGCAGCAGATCGTCGATGAGATCATGAAGCTGCCCGCGGGCACCAGGCTCCAGGTGCTGGCGCCCATCGTCACGAACCGCAAGGGCGAACACAAAGATCTGCTCGCGGAGGCGCAGAAGCGCGGCTTCTCCCGCGCGCGCGTGGACGGGAAGGTGCGCGAGCTGGAGGAGCGCATCGAGCTGGACAAGAAGTCCAAGCACGACATCGCGCTCATCATCGACCGTCTGGTGTTGAAGCCGGACCTGCGCACGCGCCTGACGGACTCCGTGGAGACCGCGCTGCGCGAGGGCAAGGGCACGCTCATCATCACGGACGAGAAGGGCACGCTCGCGTCCGACCGCGTGATGAGCGAGCTGAACGCGTGCCCCGCGTGCGGCCTGTCCTTCGGGGACCTGACGCCCGCGTCGTTCTCCTTCAACAACCCGCTGGGCATGTGCACGGACTGCAACGGCCTGGGCACCCGTCCGGAGATGGACGCGGACCTGCTGGTGCCAGACCCGTCGCGCACCATCCGCGACGGCGCCATTGAGCCGTGGGCCAGCGGCATGAACCGCGGCGAGGGCTGGACGGCGGACTTCGTGGAGAGCCTGGCGTCCGCGTTCAAGATCGACCTGGACGTCCCGTACGCGAAGCTGACCAAGCGGGAGAAGGACGTCCTGATGAACGGCGCGAAGGGCAAGTCCTTCACCGTGCAGTGGGGCGACAACGGCCAGTACGACATGGAGTGGGAGGGCCTGCTCGCCCGCACCATGCGCAACTTCAAGACGACCACGTCGGAAGCGCGCAAGGCGGAGCTGCAGAAGTACTTCAGCGACAAGCCCTGCCCGTCCTGCAAGGGCGAGCGCCTGCGTCCGGAGAGCCGCGCGGTGAAGGTGCACACGCGCACGCTGGTGGACCTGAGCCGGATGACCATCACGGAGGCGCGCACCTTCCTCACGCAGATGGGCCTCTCCGCGCAGGAGGAGAAGATTGCCCAGGAGCTGCTCAAGGAGATCCGCAGCCGCCTGTCCTTCCTGGTGGACGTGGGCCTGGGCTACCTCACGTTGGACCGCACCGCGTCCACGCTGTCCGGCGGTGAGAGCCAGCGCATCCGGCTGGCGTCGCAGATGGGCAGCGAGCTGACGGGCGTCATCTACATCCTGGACGAGCCCTCCATCGGTCTGCACCAGCGCGACAACGGCAAGCTCCTCACCACGCTCAAGCGCCTGCGCGACCTGGGCAACTCCGTCATCGTCGTGGAGCACGACGAGGAGACGATGGAGGAGGCGGACTACCTGGTGGACTTCGGCCCCGGCGCGGGCGAACTGGGCGGGCAGGTGGTGTCCCAGGGCACGCCCAAGCAGGTGATGGCGGACGAGAAGAGCCTCACCGGCGCGTACCTGTCCGGCCGCCAGGAGATTGAAATCCCCGAGTCGCGCCGCCCGGTGAACCCCAAGCATCAAATCTCCATCGTGGGCGCGACGGAGAACAACCTGAAGAACGTGGACGCGGACATCCCGCTGGGCATCTTCACGGCGGTGACGGGCGTGTCCGGCGCGGGCAAGTCCACGCTGATCAACGAAATCCTCTACCCGGCCCTGGCGCGCGCTCTCTACGAGAGCCGCGAGCCCATGGGCAAGCACAAGTCCATCAAGGGCCTGGAGCACCTGGACAAGGTCATCGACATCGACCAGCGGCCCATTGGCCGCACGCCGCGCAGCAACCCGGCCACGTACACCAAGGTGTTCGACGCCATCCGTGAAGTCTTCGCCATGACGCCGGAGGCGCGCACGTTCGGCTACGGCCCGGGCCGCTTCAGCTTCAACATCAAGGGCGGCCGCTGCGAGGCGTGCGAGGGCGACGGCGTGAAGCTGGTGGAGATGCACTTCCTGGCGGACGTGTACGTCCCCTGCGAGGTCTGCAACGGCAAGCGCTTCAACGAAGCCACGCTGCGCGTGCGCTACAAGGGCAAGAACATCGCGGAGACGTTGGACTTGAGCGTCCGGGAAGCGGTGGACCACTTCGGCGCGCACAAGGACATCCTGCGCGTGCTCACCACGCTCACCGACGTGGGCCTGGGCTACCTGCGGCTGGGCCAGCCCTCCCCCACCCTGTCCGGCGGTGAGGCGCAGCGCATCAAGCTCGCCCGCGAGCTGGCCCGGGTGGCCACCGGGCGCACGCTCTACATCCTGGACGAGCCCACCACGGGCCTGCACTTCGAGGACATCCGCAAGCTCTTGTCCGTGCTCAACCGGCTGGTGGAGGCGGGCAACAGCGTGCTCGTCATCGAGCACAACCTGGACGTCATCAAGAGCGCGGACTGGCTCATCGACCTGGGGCCGGAGGGCGGCTCGGGCGGCGGGCAGATTCTCGCCATCGGGACGCCGGAGGACGTGGCGAAGGAGGAGGCCAGCCACACCGGGCGTTACCTCAAGCACGTGCTGGGCAAGGCGCGACGGGCCCGCATTGGCAAGCGCGTGGACGCGGCCTGAGGGGCCCCGGTAGGGTGGGGGCATGGCCGAGACCTCGACCGCCCCCACCTCCCAGCGCTTCCCGCCTCAGATTCCCTACATCATCGGGAACGAGGCCTGTGAGCGCTTCAGCTTCTACGGGATGCGGAACATCCTCGTGGTGTTCTTCATCGACTACCTGCTGCGCACGCACGTGCCGGAGACGGGGGCGCGGGAGGCTCAGGCGAAGTACCTGATGCACCTGTTCATGGCGGGGGTGTACTTCTTCCCCCTCCTTGGCGGGTACCTGGCGGACCGCTTCTTCGGGAAGTTCCACACCATCTTCGTGCTGAGCCTCGTGTACTGCGCGGGGCACGCGTGCCTGGCGCTCTTCGAGGACAACGCCACGGGCTTCTACACGGGCCTGACGCTCATCGCGATTGGCTCAGGCGGCATCAAGCCGTGCGTGTCCGCGATGGTGGGCGACCAGTTCACGGAAGGCAACAAGCACCTGGTGAAGAAGGTCTTCGCCATCTTCTACTGGACCATCAACTTCGGTTCGTTCTTCGCGTCGCTGTTCGTCCCCGTGCTGATGAAGAACTACGGGCCGGCGGTGGCCTTCGGCGTGCCGGGCATCCTGATGTTCCTGGCGACGATCATCTTCTGGGCCGGCCGCAAGCACTACGTGCTGGTGCCGCCCACGGGCCCCAATCCGCACTCGTTCTTCAAGGTGCTGGGCAGCGCGTTCCGGGGCAAGGACGCGGCGGGCGGCACGTGGCTGGACAAGGCGAAGGCGGAGCACCCGGCGGAGGCGGTGGAGGGCGTGAAGGCGGTGTTCCGCGTGTCCGCGCTGATGCTGCCGTTCGTGCCCTTCTTCTGGATGCTGTTTGATCAGAAGGCGTCCACCTGGGTGGTGCAGGCGCGGTCCATGGACCCCAACGTGGGCGGCATCGTGTTCCAGCCCAGCCAGATGCAGTTCATCAACCCCATGCTGGTGATGCTGCTCATCCCCTTCCTGACGGCCGTGGTGTACCCGGCCTTCCAGCGGATGGGCTGGGAGCTGACGCCGCTGCGCCGCATGCCGCTGGGCTTGGTGATTGGCGCCGCGTCGTTCGTCATCGCGGGCTTCTTCCAGGTGGCCATGGAGGGCGGGACGACGCTGAACATCGCGTGGCAGCTCTTGCCGTACATCGTGCTGACGGTGGCCGAGATCCTGGTGTCCACCACGGGCCTGGAGTTCGCGTACACGCAGGCGCCCCGGGAGATGAAGGGCACCATCCAGAGCGTGTGGCTGGTGACGAACACGCTGGCGAACGTGGCGGTGGCCATCGCCGCGGCGCTCAACGTCTTCACGGGCTCCGCGCAGTTCTTCTTCTACGCGGCCCTGGCGACCGTGGCGGCCGTGGGCATGGCGCTGGTGGCCCGCCGCTACGTGGTGCGCGACTACTACCAGACGGACGCGCAGGCCCCCATGGACGGCCGCAACCCGGGCGTCGAGCCGAAGCCGGCCTAAGGCGAAACCTGCACGGTCGGATCCGCCGTGGGAGACGTGTGCGGCCCCCGGCGGGGCAGCGCCACCGTGAAGGTGGCGCCCTGCCCCGCCTCGCTTTCGACCTGGACCGAACCGCCCAGCCTCTCCACCAGCTGGTTCACGATGTGGAGGCCCAACCCCAGCCCCCCGTAGTGGCGGGACGACACCGCGCGCTCGAAGGCCCGGAAGATGCGCGCGTGCCGCTCCGCCGGGATGCCAATGCCTTGATCCCGGACCTCCAGGCGGGCCATCACGGCATCCCCCTCCACTCGCACTTCGATGGGCCTCCCTTCGCCGTACTTGATGGCGTTCGAGAGCAGGTTGGTGACGATCTGATCCAACCGCGACCGGTCCCACACGCCCGGCATCGCCGTGTCTGCGTGGACCTGGAGCCGGGTTCCGGACGAGGCCAGTTCGGGGACGAAGCGCGCCGCGACGTCCCGGACCAGCGCGGCCAGGTCCACCTCCTCGAACTCCAGCTCCAGCTTTCCGGCATGGATGCGGGAGACGTCCAGCAGGGTGTTGACGAGCTTCGCCATCCGCTTCGCCTGACGCTCGATGACCTCCAGCGAGTGCGTCACCGTCTCCACCCGCGCGGTCCGCAGCGCTCCTGAGCGGGCAAGGCGCATCAATCCCTGCACCGACAACTGGAGGGACGTGACCGGGGTCTTCAGCTCATGCGAGGCAATGGAGAGGAACTCATCCCGAAGGCCAATCGCCAGCTGCGCCTGCTGGTAGAGGCGGGCGTTGTCCAGCGCCATCGCCGCGCGGCGGGCCAGCTCCTGCGCGAGCGCGAAATCCGCCGGGCCATACCGGCCACCGCCCTCCACGCGGGCGAGGGTGAGCGCTCCGAGCGCATGCCCCCGTGCGAGCAGCGGCACCGAAATCCACGACTGGAACTCGACCACCTCGGACAGGCCCTGCCCGTCCCGGACGCACCCCAGTGACATGGAGGCGCATCCCTCCGGGCAGAACTCCGGCTCGCCCAGGCGGAGCACCCTCCCCGGGCCATGCGCGGCCTCCAGGTCGGGCAGCGCGCAGTGCATCCGCGCGGTCGCGGTGGCGTGCAGCGCTTGGGAGCGGGCCTCGGTGATGCGCTGGAAGGAATGCCCCCCGTCCAGCAGGTCCACCGCGCACCAGTCGGCGAACCGCTCGACGGTCAGCGCGGCCACGCTGCGCATCGCGTCCTCGGGGGCGAGCGAGCCGGTGAGCAGCCCGGACGCCTCCGCCAGGAGCGCGGACCGCCCCTCCTGCGCCTCCGCGCGGGCGCGCGCCTGTTGCTCCCGCTGGAAGGTCTGATCGCGCTCCTGCTCGGCCCGGCGGTGCTCGGTGATGTCGATGCCGGTGCCGATGACGTACTCAATCACTCCCGACTCGCCTCGAAGCACGTTGCTGGCCCAGGCGATGAGGCGGCGCTCTCCCGTGCGCGTCATCCAGTGGTGCTCGGACTGCTCGAACCCCAACCCGGCCGCGAGCACGGCGAAGTTCTTCGCGACCCGCGCCGCTTCGTCCGGCGGCTGGAGTCGCGTCCAGAAATACGCGCCGCGCAGCTCCTCGAAGGAGTAGCCCGTCATCTCCTGGCACGCCCGGTTGAAGCGGATGATCCGCCCTTGGGGATCCAGGACGATGACCAGCGCGCGGGCCGTGTCCAGGACCGCTGAACTGAAGTCCCGCTCCCGCTGGAGCTCGCGCTCGCTGTCCAGGGTCCGCGCGAAGAGTTGCCGGTGGACGAGCGCGGTGTGAAGCACACCGCCGAGCCGCTCCACCATGCCCCGGTATTGCCGCGGCAGCCGCGGCTCGCGGTCGAAGTACAGCAGCAGCAAGCTGGAAGGAGCACCGGCGTCGTCAATGGGCACGGACCACCGCACGAGCCCCGGCGAGTCCAGCTCCGGGTAGGGAAGGTCCACCGAGTGAGGCGCTGGCATCTCGGGGCGCGGGGGCAACCCTGGAATCGGGAGCTGGCGGGAGGCCGAGGACAGTCCGCTCGCGCCCAGAAGCCCCACATGTCCCCGCGCATCCGGCTGGAGCCAGAGGGCGACCGCGCACCCCAGCCGCTCCGCGACGCGGTCCAGGAAGTCGTCGGCGGGCTTGCAGGGATTGAGCAGATCGAGCGCCGCGACCGTGAGCTCCTGGAGCACGCTCAAGAGCGCGAGCCGTTCCTCGGTGAGCTTGTGGTCCCCGTCCGCGCCGTGGTCCGCCATGCGCCACCTCACTCCCTCACCCAGGCAGGGCGACCACCACCGCTGTCTTGTTGTGGAACTGGGGGACCCCACCTCCCATGGCCCCCACCTCGCCCAGGGTCAGACAGCCCACGACCGGGACGCCCTCTCCGAGCGCGTCCTGGAACCTCGCGAGCTCGTCCCGGACGCCCTCCCCCAGGAGGAGGTACCGGGAGACGCAATCGAACACCACCGCGCCGCCCAACGTGCCAGGGGTTGCCTCCCGGGCCAGGGTGGCGGCACTGCCCGCGGCGTCGAGCAGGTCCGTGCGCTTGCCCTCCATCACGCGGACCAGGGAGCCGTCCGGGACCTCGGCGATGAAGCGCACCGAACCGTCGGGTTCGACGGTCAGGGGATCGCGGATCACGAACTCGCCATTGGCCTGGGGAATCCCCAGCGGGTGGGTCATCGCGAAGCGGGGGAAGCTTTGCGCGTCCAGGGCGTCGCCCCGGCTCTCGGCCGTGTGCCGGTAGACCTCGAAGGCGCGCTCGTAGTCGAGCTCGACGGCGGTCGAGCCCCGGGCCTTGGTGACCTGCGAGGGCGGACCATACGGAGACCAGCCGTGCTGGATGCCCACGCCCAACGGTTCCAGGGCATCAAAGGCAATCACCACCACCTGGTCCTGGTAGGCATGCCCGTGCGTGAACTGGGCCGTCTTCACGAACCGGACGTTGTTGCCCGCTCCGCCGCCCGCCCAGCGGATGCCCGCGCCCGCCTCCTGTTGAGCCCCGCGCACGACCTCCGTCGAGTTGCCGCTCAGCGCGTCCGGCAGGACGAACAGCGTCCGCCGGTATCCAGGGGGCTTGGGAGGCAGCTTGCTGACGGCCTCGGCCACCGCCGCGCGTCCGGCCGCTCGCGGGCTCACGCTGACCGGCCCGCCCATTCCCACGCCGACGCGGAAGTCGCCGCCGCGGAAGACCGCGATGACCAGGCCCTGGAGCAGCAGCTCCGTTCCCGCGAAGACGCCCGCCGCGCAGCACCCGGCCCAGGGGATGTCCCCGAGCTGCGCTCCGACCGCGGACGCCAACGCCACCGCGTCGTACTGGTCCGTGCACAGCACGAGCGCGAAGCTGGGGGCGTCCGCGCCGCGCAGCGCCTCCTGGCTCGCCTCCCGCGCTGCGGCGGTGCAATCCGCCGAGCGACTCTTTCCAATCTGGATCCGCATGGGCTCTAGAGAATCGATACCCACGCGGGAGCGGGCGTGCAGGGTCCCCACGGCCCACGAAAAACGCCGGAGCACCCAGGGGGCGCTCCGGCGTTCGTGCTTCAGCAAGACTGCCCTACCCGGCTCAGGTGGCCGGGTGGACGGTGCCTTCCTGGTGCGCGGGCGTCGACGCGGGCGTCACTTCGTCCGTGCCGTGCATCATCCGCTTCAGCATGGGGGCGAGGAACAGCAGGATGACGCCCGACAGGCCCGCGCCGATGACGATGGTGAGGAACACGCTGAACTCACCCATCTTCTCCGAGTAGCCACCCAGCACGCCGGACAGCTTGTTGGCCACCGCGTTCGCCAGGAACCACACGCCCATCATCGCGGAGACGACGCGCTGGGGCGCCACCTTGCTCACCATGGACAGGCCCACCGGCGACAGGCACAGCTCGCCCATGGTGTGGAAGAGGTACGCCATGATGACCCACCACGCCGCCGCCTTGCCGTCCATCGCGCTCTCCTTGGAGGCGCCCAGCATGAAGGCGAAGCCCACCGACAGGAAGATGAGCCCCAGGGACATCTTCACCGGGATGCTCAGGTCCTTGCCCTTCGCCGCCAGCGAGCTCCACACCGCCGCGAAGATGGGCGCCAGCGTCACGATGAAGACGGAGTTGAAGTTCTGGAACCAGGTGGTGGGCACCTCCCAGCCGAACATCGAGCGGTCCACCTTCTGGTCCGTGTAGAGGTTCATCAGGCCGCCCGCCTGCTCGAAGCCCGTCCAGAACGCCACCACGAACAGCGCGATGATGAAGATGACGATGATGCGGTCCCACTCCTGGCGGCTGAAGGCGTGGTGCTTGCCGTCCGGCGTCGTCGTCTGCGCCTCGGTGGGGCGCGGCGCGGGCGCGAGGCCCACGTTGCCCAGGAACCGCTTCGCCAGCGCCACGAAGATGATCACGCCCAGCGCCATGCCCACGCCGGCGGAGCCGAAGCCCCAGTGCCAACCCACGCGCTCACCCAGCGTGCCGCAGATGAAGTTGCCCAGCACCGCGCCCAGGTTGATGCCCATGTAGAAGATGGTGAAGGCACCGTCGCGCCGGCCGTCACCCGCGGGGTACAGCCCGCCCACCATGGTGGAGATGTTCGGCTTGAAGAAGCCGTTGCCGATGATGAGGAAGCCCAGGCCCGCGTAGAAGATGGAGATGCCGGGGAGCGCCAATAACAGGTGGCCGATGATCATCAGCACGCCGCCCAGCAGCACCGCCTTGCGCTGGCCGATGTAGCGGTCCGCGATGTAGCCGCCCAGGATGGGCGTCAGGTACACGAGGCCCGTGTACGTGCCGTAGAGGCTCAGCGCATCCGCGGCGGACCAGCCAAAGCCGCCCCGCACCTTGTCGGTGAGGAAGAGCACCAGCAGGCCGCGCATGCCGTAATAGGACATGCGCTCCCACATCTCGGTGGCGAACAACAAATACAGGCCCGGGGGATGCCCCTTGCGGGCCTCGCCCGCGGCGACGGTGCTTTGCATGCCGTGAGTTCCTCGAACGGATTCTTGTGAGGGGGAACGAAAAGTCGCGCGACTGTAACAGGAGTCCCGCCCTCGGCGAGGACAGAGGACACCCCGCGTCCTTGGGAATTCCCGCCCCCTGCGCGAGCAGCCCTTCAGCCCCCCGCGCCCCGGCCGTTCGTGGCCGGGCGCGTCAGCCGATGCGCCGGGGCCAGCGGCCGCGACTCGCACCCGCGGTGGGGGTGGAGGCCAGGGGCTCCGCGTGCGCGGGGCGCATGGGCAGCCGGACCTCCACGCGCGTGCCCTTCTCCAGTTGGCTGGTGATGTGGATGCGGCCCCCGTGCTGCAGGATGATGCGCCGGCTGAGCGCCAGGCCCAGGCCCGTGCCTTCACCCGCGGCGCGGGTGGAGAAGAAGGGCTGGAAGAGCTTCTCCAGGTCCTCCGCGCGGATGCCCACGCCGGTGTCCTCGATGGTGACGAGCGCCTCGTCGCCCTGCTGGGCCGTCTCCACCAGCACGCGGCCGGCGTCGCCCACCGCGCGCAGGGCGTTGTCCAGCAGGTTGAGCCACACCTGGTTGAGGGTGCCCGGGTCGCCCCAGATGGGCTCCGCGCACTGGTAGGCGCGCTCCACCACGACGGCCGAGGGGATGCGCCAGCCCAGCACGCTGAGCGTGGAGTCGAGCGCCACGTCCAGCCGCACCGCCACCGGCTTCTCCGCCGTGCGCACGAAGGACAGCAGCGACTCCGCCAGGTGGCGGATGCGCTGGCCGCACTCCTCCATCACCTCCAGCATCGCGGTGCCCAGGTTGGGGTCCCCGCCCGTCTGCTTCCCCTGCATGACCTCCTTCAACGGGATGAGCGCGTTCATCAGCCCGTTGAGCGGGTTTCGCACCTCGTGCGCGAAGCCGGAGGTGAGCAGGCCGATGGCCGCCAGCCGCTCGTTCTCCGCCGCGCGCACGGCCGCCTCGCGCAGGCGCAGCTGCGTCTCCACGCGCGCCAGCAGCTCACGCGGGCTGAAGGGCTTGCCCAGGTAGTCATTGGCGCCCGCGCCCAGGGCCTCCACCTTGGCGGCCACCTCCTGGCGCGCGGTGAGCAGGATGACGGGCATGTCCACCGTCTGCGCGTGGGCGCGCAGCTGCACCAGGAGGTTGAGGCCGGACTGCACCGGCATCATCACGTCGGACACCACCAGGTCCGGCCGCTCCTCCATCGCGCGGCGCGCCCCCTCTTCCCCGTTGGCGGCCTCCAGCACCCGGTAGCTGGGCGCGAGGATGTCCGCGATGAAGGCGCGGATCTCCGCGTCGTCCTCCACCACCAGGATGCGGGGGGCCTTCGAGTCCGCGCGCGTGTGGTCCTGCGGCTCCGTGGGGCGCTGCGCCCCGGCGACGGTGGCGGCCAGCACGGTGGCGAAGCGGCCGGAGCTGCGGCGCTCACGGCGCGTGGGCAGGTCCGTGGCGCGGCGCTCGCGCAGGTCCTCGCGCAGATGCCGGGTGCCCTTGGGCAGCCGCACGCGGAAGCTGCTGCCCTGCCCCGGCGTGCTCGACACCTCGATGCCGCCCGAGTGCAGCGCCAGCGTCTCCTTCACCAGCGCCAGGCCGATGCCGCTGCCCCCGAAGCGCCGCGTGCCGGTCGTGTCCGCCTGGGCGAAGCGGTCGAAGATGACGGCCAGGTCCGCGGGCGCCATGCCCTGCCCCGTGTCCACCACCTCCACGTGCACGTCCGTGTCGTCCTCGCGCAGCCGCACCGCGATGTTGCCGCCGGCCGGAGTGAACTTGAGCGCGTTGGAGACCAGGTTGTGGAACACGCCTTCAATCCGCTCCGCGTCCGCGTGCACCGGCGACACCGGCCCGCCCTCCAGCGAGAGGGTGAGCCCCTGCTTCTCCGCCACGGTGCGGAAGGGCAACAGCTGCGAGGACAGGAACGCGTGCAGCTCCAGCGGCTGGTAGCGCAGCCGCACCTTGCCCGCCTCCAGCTGCGCCAGGTTGAGCAGGTTGTCGATGAGCCTCAAGAGCCGCTGCGTGCTCCGGTCCAGCGTCACCAGGTGCTGCCGCACCACCGTGGGCAGCGACTCCGGCTCCTTCTGGAGCGCGTCCAGCGACAGCAGGATGAGCGTGAGCGGCGTGCGCAGCTCATGGCTCACGTTGTCGAAGAACTCCGTCTTCAGCCGGTCCTGTTCGCGCTGCTTGACGAGCGCCGCCTCCAGCTTCTCGTTGGCCTCCGACAGCTCCCGCGTGCGCGCGACGACGCGGTCCTCCAGCGCCACGTTGCTGCCGAACACCTCGTCGTAGCGCTGCTGCAATTCTCGCAGCGAGCCCATGTTCGCCTGGGCCTGCGCCGCGAGCAGCTCGTCCTTGCGCTTGAGCTCGCGCCACCGGTCCAACCAGCCGCCGAGCGCGAAGCCGCCCATGCCCAGCGACGTCACGGAGAAGAGCGCGTCCCCCCAGCCCAGGTGCGTGGCCAACAGCCCGCTCACCATGCCCAGCAGCAGGCCCAGGTAGTGGCCCCAGAGCGTGGGCGGATCCGTCCAGGTGAGGTGGTAGCGGCACGCCTGGCCGCCCAGCACCTGGCACTCCGACTCCCGCACCTCCGCGGGCGCCAGGCCCCAGATGGTGGGGAAGGACGCGAACTGGCCCATGCGCAGCTCGCAGATGTTGCGGTTCTGCTCCGGGGTGCTGCTGCGGTAGGACAGCTTGAGCCGCTTGTGCTCCAGCAGGTCCACCGCGAACGCCCCCACCCGGTTGTAGCTGGGGGAGAAGTCGATGGTCTGCTTGTAGCAGGCCTTGGGCGAGCCGAAGGCGCGCAGCATGTAGAAGACGAAGCCCAGCGCCTGCGGCGACGCGGTGAAGAGGCCCGCCTCGCGCATGAAGCGCGAGTCGCCGGAGTCCTCGCGCAGCGCCGCCGCCACGCGCTCCAGGAAGCGCAGCGAGACGTAGTTGGTGGGCTGGCGCATGTAGTCCAGCCCCAGGCTGAACGCGTGCTCGCGCCACACCCGGGCCAACCGCTCCGCGCCAAAGCGGTGCTCGAAGTAGAGCAGCAGCGTGGACGTGGCGCGGACGCTCACCTCGGGGGCGTTGTCCGCGGACACGTCCTGCACCTTCACCGCCGGCAGGCGTTGGGTCACGGCTTCGTTCCTTCGGTGACCAGCGTCACCGCGTACTTCAGTCCCTCCGGGTCCTCGAGCATGGCCAGGAAGTCGGCGCAGTGCGCCTGGTAGGCCTCGAGCCCGCCCAGGACCGCCGCGCCCACCGGCGCCAACGCCTCGAAGCGCGTCTTCCAGTCGCGCACGAGCCGCGCCTCCGCGGCGCCCGGGGAGAGGTAGAAGGGCATCAGGTGCACCCGCACGTCCGTGAGCTGCGCGCGGCGGAACTCAGAATACAGCTTGCGGCCCACGTACAGGTCGAACCCCTGCGCCGCCAGGGCCTCCACGATGCGCTGGGTGCCCACGCGCAGGTGCTCCGGGAAGGGCCAGTTCTGGAGGCCCAGCCCGTCGATGTCGGACACCACCACCCGCCCCCCGGGCCGCGTCACGCGGATGAGCTCCGCGAGCGCCACGTCCCGGTCCGGCAGGTACTCGAAGACGTACTGGCTCCACGCATAATCGAACGCGTCCGAGGGCAGGCCCGTGGTGCGCACGTCCGCCTGGAGGAACGTCAGGTTCGGGCGGTGGGCGTTGCGCGATCGCGCCTCCGCGAGGCGGCCGTCGTGCAGCTCCACGCCGGTGACGTGGCCGCCCTCCCCCACCAGGTCCGCCATCAATTCGGCGATGCCGCCCGGGCCGCAGCCGGCGTCCAGCGCGCGGTCCCCCGGTTTGAGGCCCGTGCGGCGGAGGACGTCGCGCGTGTCCTGGGACTGCTCCTGCTCCAGGAGGCGACGGGACTCTTCGGCGGATTCCATGAGGTACATCAGCGCGCCTCCTGCTTCTGGACGGACACCGGAGCCTCGGGAGCCTGGGCGGAGGCCCGGGGCTTCATGCGCCGCATGGGCATCTGCCGTTCGAAGAGCGAGCGCCAGGCCTCGCACCAGCGGCGCACCATGGAGCGGTGGAAGGTCCACTCGGAGAAGAGGCCCTGGTCCACGAAGCCCCAGGCGCCCAGCACCGGCATGTCCAGCGCGTCCACCATGCCCAGCGCCGAACCGCGGCCCCGCTCGCGCGCGTGCGCCATGCACCGCAGCGCCAGCGCCGCCACCGCGTCCTTCGCGCGAGGGTGCTCCCGGTCCGCCACCACCAGGTTGAAGCCGTTGGTGACCTCAATGAGGCTCAGGCCCGGCGAGGCCTCGTCCTGGAGCGCCAGCGCCAGCGGCCCCTCGTTCCCATCCACCACGAACATCCGCCGCTCGCGGTGCAGGCCCGCCGCGCGGAAGCGCGCGCCCAGGACGGACTCGGGGCCGGGGTCCGCGCCCAGGTCCTCGCTGAGCAGGCGCACCATCTCCCCCCGGCGGCGCAGGTATGACTCCAGCCACTGGCGGTCCTCCGGGCCCGCCTCGCGTACGGCCGGCAGCGCCCCCGCGTCCACGGTGGGCATCTGGGACAGGTCCGCGCGCAGGTAGTGGAACTGGCGCAGGTGGCACAGCCCCTGCCCTTCCAGCACGCGCGCCAGCCACGTGCCCAGCCGGTGCGGCCACCGGTTGTCGGTGCGCCACATGTAGCGGATGAACTCCACGTCCTCCATCGCCTCGCCCACCTCCACGGCGAGCGACGTGAGCTCGCTGGAGATCTGCTCGCTGCGCCGGAAGCTCGGCATCACCGCCAGGTGCTGCACCAGCCACGTGCCGGAGTACATGCGCAGGCCGTTGACGTGCCCCAGGAGTCGGCTCGCATCCGTGAAGACGAGCGAGCGCCCCAGCGCGCGCGCGCGGCCCAGCCGCTCATACGTCGCCTCCAGCACGGGCAGGACGCGGGGCTCCTCGCCGAAGGGGTGGTCCGGGTGGAAGGTGTAGCGGGCGTCCGCCATCATCCGCCAGACGTCCGGGAAGCGGAACACCGCGGCGTCGCGGACCTGGGGGGCGCGCGCGGACACGAACGCATCCACGATGGCGTCGCGCACCGCGCGCGGCATGTCCAGGATGCGCACGCCGCAGCGGTAGGGCCTCAGGCGCTGAGCATGCCGGGACTCGAAGGGCACGACCTCCACCGAGCGCACCTCCACGCGGCACGCCACCTCCGAGCCGTCCGGCAGCAGCACCATGGTGTCCAGCAGCGAACCTACCGGAAGCACCTCGCACGACGCGTCGATGGGGAAGGCGAACCCGCCCGCGCCCAGATCCAACACCGCGCGGGTGATGCGCTGGCCGCTGAACGGCGAGGTGAAGCGCACGAGGAAGCGGTGCTGCGCGCTGGGGCGGAAGCGCTGCTGTCCACGCCGGTTCTCCACCGCGAGCGTGCGGGGCATCCCCAGCACCACGCCGTCAGGCCCCACGTGGAGCATGCTGGTGACGCCGCGGTAGCGCTGGCCGCCCATCTCGAAGGAGAGGTGGACCACCTCCCCCACGCTCGCGGGCAGCGCCGGGGACACCTGCCCGCGCAGGAGGCCCCGTTCGTCGGAAGGCTCCACCGTGGCGGACTCCAGCAGGAAGTGCGCCGTCTGGCTGTCCGCCGGATGCAGCCACACGGGCAATTCGCGCCGGAGCGCCTTGCGCAGCGCGGCCTGCACCGCCACCGGGTCCCGCAGCGTGCGCGGCGGGGCGGCGGTGGACTCGTCGTTCGCGAGCCGCCAGGAGATGCCCACGCGCAGGAACGCGTGCGTCCCCTGCTGGACGGGGGTGGCGTGGCGCACGTAGGCGCGGGCCACGTGCAGCACGGGCCGGCCGTCGCGCAGCATGGTCAGCGAGTCCAGGGGCGTGCCCGGCAGGAAGGCCGCCAGCGACGCGTCCATGGGGACCTGGAGCGCGGCCCCGAAGTGGCCCAGGTCCTGGCACTCGGCGCTGAAGGCCTGGCCGCGCAGGAGGAAGTCCACGCGCATTCCGGCATCCAGCGACACGCGTGTGGACGCGCGCAGCTGGAGGATGTCGCGCAGGCGCGACTTCAATTCGCCCTCGGTCAGCGCGTCGTCCACCGTGCTGAAGACGTGCCCCTCCGCGGCCGTCTCCACCAGCTCCTCCAGCCCGTGTTGATCCGACCGGGCGCAGACGAACACGCAGACGGCCTCCGGCGCCGCCCGGTCCACGTGGCGCAGGAAGCGGCGCGCGTTGTCCGCGGGCGCGATGATCAACGTGGGCGCGGTCGCCTCCATGCGCCGCGTGGCTTCCAGCTGTGAGCCCACCACCGAAACGCGGTGCGTGTTCAACGCGGACTTCAACGCGTTGCGACGCATCTCGTTGGGGTGGACGATGAGGACTTCGTGAGTCGGCACGCTCATGGATTTCCCCCGACGCGCAAGAGCCACACCGGCGCCCGTGCATGGCGCCATTCCCGTCGACGCGGGGCATGCACGCGCCCCGTTCCCGCCATCCGCATGTCTTGAGTGTCCGAGCCTGGTGCTCTCTCTGTTGCCAGCGGGCCCGCGCTGAAACGCCTTCCCCGGTGAGCCGCCGGCGAACAACCACCGCGTACTTTACCTGCTCCTATGGATTAGGTGATGTACGCGGGGGTGAGAGGACTTTTCGGAATAGGTTAAAGACGCGCGGTCTGCTGGGACCCCTTGGTGGGTAGGGACGCACGCACGAGGGCCTGTTGCGCGCGCTGGCCCCGGGTCGCGGACGCGGTTACAGAATGCGTGGGCGACGAGGAGGCCCCCCATGGGCGAGACAGTGGATTACGAGGCGGGCATCCGGGAGCTGAAGCGCTCCATGAACGCGGTCATCCTGGCGCACTACTACCAGGAGAGCGAAGTGCAGGACGTGGCCGACTTCGTCGGTGACAGCCTGGCGCTCGCGCAGGCGGCGGCGCGGACGGAGGCGGACGTCATCGTCTTCTGCGGTGTGCACTTCATGGCGGAAACCGCCAAGATTCTGAATCCCAGCCGACAAGTGTTGCTTCCGGACCTCAAGGCCGGCTGCTCGTTGTCGGACCGGTGCCCGCCCGCGGCCTTCAAGGCGTTCAAGGACAAACACCCGGGCGCCTTCGTGGTGTCGTACGTGAACAGCTCCGCCGCGGTGAAGGCGATGAGCGACGTCATCTGCACGTCGTCCAACGCCGTGCGCATCGTGAACCAGATTCCGAAGGACCGCCCCATCCTCTTCGCGCCGGATCAACACCTGGGCCGGCACGTGATGAAGGAGACGGGCCGCGACATGGTGCTGTGGCCGGGCAGCTGCATCGTCCATGAAATCTTCAGCGAGAAGAAGCTCGTGGGGCTGAAGGTCGAGCATCCGGACGCGGAGGTGGTGGCCCACCCGGAGTGCGAGCAGCAAGTCTTGCGGCACGCGGACTTCATCGGCTCCACCAAGGCCATCCTGGATTACGCGGTGAAGAGCCCGAAGAAGAAGTTCATCGTGGTGACGGAGGCGGGCATCCTCCACCAGATGAAGAAGGCCGCGCCGGACAAGACGTACATCCCGGCGCCGCCGGACAACGGGTGTGCGTGCAACGAGTGCCCGTACATGCGCCTCAACACGCTGGAGAAGCTCTACCGCTGCATGCGGGACAGGACGCCGGAGCTGGTGCTGCCGGCGGACCTGCAGCACGCGGCGCTCGCCCCCCTGCAGCGGATGCTGGAGTGGTCCGCCTGAAACAAGCGGGACGCGGGACTGTCGCCCGCGTCCCACGTTTGGCAACTCGCGTCTTGCGGACGGCGGGCCCAAGTGCCATGGAAGGAACGTGGCCTTCCGATTTCTCGCACTTCCCTCCCACCGGCTGGTGGACTTCCCCAAGACCCTGCCGGACGAAGAGCGCCTCGAGCCGGACCTGCCTCCGGTGCACGAGGCCGTGGAGCGCGCCCTCGCTGGCGCCGAGTTCCGCGACCTGAAAGCCCGCGACCGCCTGCGCGCCCTGCTCCAGGGGGACCGTCCCCCGGCCCTGGGCTCGCCGGGCAAGGGCTTTGGCGCGAGCGCCATCTTCGCCCAGCCGCCCCAGGACCTGCCCGCGCTGCTGCGCCTGGCGGATGAGCTGGAGCACCTGGCCCGCCTGGAGGCCGGCGAGCGCGCGCTGGTGTGGAAGTGCAGCCAATGCAGTGCCCGCTACGCGGTGCCGGTGGCCCTGGTGCGCCAGGTGTCCATCCGCTGCGAGCGCTGCGGCAACCCGGTGCAGCTGTCCTCGCAGGAGAGCCTGGGCGAAGAGGCCCTCATCGACCCGTTCCAGGGCGCGGTGAACAGCAGCCGGCACCAGCTGGCGGCCTTCTTCCGCGAGGCCATGGCGCGAGGCTGGCCGGTGCTCGTGGCCGAGGGCGGAGCCCCTGCCCCGCGCGGGCGTTCTTCCAGCCCGGCGGCCTGAGCCACCTCGCTGTCGTTCCCAGGGGGGCCCTTCCACGGGCCCCCTTTTCGTTTCAGATGAAGATGCCGGCGGAGGCGTCGTTGCGCGCCTCCTGGAGCTCCTGCGTGGCGGGGCGGCCGCGCAGCGCATCCGTCACCTGGCGCGGCGCATGACGGCCCGAGCACTTGGAGCACTCGCACTTGCCGCGCTTGCAGGTGCAGTCCGCCTTGCTGCCGCAGGAGCACTTCGCCGTCAGCAGCTGATCCAGCTCCTCCAGCGGGCGCGGCGCGTCGTCCTTCTTGGCCTCCGGGGCCTTGTGGGCCTCCGGTGCCGGCGTCTGGGGCGCGGTGCCCTTGGACGCGGCGGCCGCCTTCGCGTGGGCCTCGCAGGCGTGGGCGCTGGCGGGCAGAAGCCAGAGGCCGCCCATCAGCAATCCCGCGGTCATCAACGTCGCGCTGCGTGCCATGTCCGCTCTCCTTGGCGAAGGCCTGGGGAAGGCTTGGGGGGAGGCATCCGCCGTCCCGGCCTATAGCGCAGGGCATTCCCCCTGCCAAGGCATTCGCACGCACCTTTGCCTACCCGCCAACGGAGCCCACGGTGCGCTCGCCCGGCGCGGGGGCGCGCGCGTACAGTCCGCGCCCTCCTGCCCGTGACGAACCGAACTGCTCGCATCGCCTTTGTCGCCGCGCTCGTCCTGGGGGCGCTCCCGCTCTGGGTGTCGCGCTCGCTGCCCATGGTGGACCTGCCCCAGCACCTGTACCTCATCTCGGTGCTGCACCGGCTGGACGACCCGACGACGCTCTACCCCACGCTGTTCGCGGCGAGGCACGAGCTGACGCCGTACCTGGGCTACTACTACCTCGTCAGCGCGCTCAACTGGCTCTTGCCGCTGGAGATGGCCAACCGCGTCTTCCTCACCGCGTACGTGGTGGGGATGCCGCTGGGCATGGCCTTCCTGTTGCGCGGCCTGGGCCGGCCGTCGTGGCCCGCGCTGCTCACGCTGCCGCTCGCGTACGGGGACAGCTTCGGCTGGGGCTTCATCAACTACCTGGCGGCCCTGCCGCTGACGCTGCTGTGCTGCGGCCTCTTCGTGCGGACGCTGACGGACGCGCCACGACGGCTGCGCTGGGGCGTGGGGCTGGCGGTGTGCCTGGTGGCGGTGCTGCTCTTCCACGTGCAGGCCTTCGGGTTCCTGGCGTTCGGGCTGCCGTGGTTGCTCCTCACCACGCCGGTGCCGGAGGACGCGGCGGCGCAGGGAATCGTGGCCCGGGTGAAGCCGCGCGTGCCGGCGCTCCTGGGCGTGGTGCCCGGCGTGACGCTGTTCCTGTCGTGGGTGGTGCTGCGGTTCGGCAACCCGCCGGACATCCAGCCGGGCGCGCCGTGGAAGGCGTGGGGGCCCACGTTCTCGCCGCAGAACCTGGCGTGGAAGGGCTTCGAGCAGAACCGCGCGGAGTTCTTCCAGGTGCTCGCCAACACGTTCCACGACGGCTCGGACCGCTGGCCGCTGTACGCGGTGGGCGCGGTGGCGGTGGCGGGCTGGGTGCTGGGA
>NZ_RAWF01000131.1:0-27516 GCF_003612075.1 Corallococcus sp. CA041A | reverse complement strand
GGGCGCGGGGGCTTCCGCCTGCTGCGGCGGGGCCAGCTCGAAGGTGGCCTCGTCCATGCCGAAGCTCAGCGGCGTGGCGGCCGTGGAGGTGATTTCGCCGTGGTAGTGGTGCCGGATGGCGCGCTCGATGGAGGACGCCGTCGCCACCACCACCTGGAGCTTCTGGCCGGAGTGGAAGGCCAGCTCCTGGAGGGACTCCACGTTGGTGGGATCCGACGTGGCCACGGTGAGCGTCTTGGAGCCGGACTCGTAGGCGATGGGGAAGACGGTGTAGCGCTCGGCGATGTCCACGCGCAGCGCCTGGAGGGCGTTCGGGACGGGGACGTGCGTGTCCAGGTTCACGGTGGGGATGGCCAGCTGCCGCGACAGGGCGTGCACCATGGAACTCTCGTCCACGACGCCCATCTGCACCAGGGTGAGGCCCAACCGGCCGCCCCACTTGCGCTGCTCGGCGAGCGCCGTCCGCAGCTGGGTTTCAGTGAGCAGGCCGGCGTCCATCAGGATCTCACCCAACCGCCGCTTGCGGTTGGGGCCCGGGCCGGGAGGAACAGAAGGGGGAGGATTCACGGCCGGGCAGCATATCAGTGCCGGACACTCCCCAGGCCTTCGGTGGGTCACAAACAGGCCAGGGGGACGAGGATGGGCTAGCCTGGGCCCCATGGTGCGAAGCCGAAGCGTCCTATTCGCCGCAGTCCTCGTCGCCTTCACCGCCGGTTGCGCCTCCAAGCGCCTCTCCGGCGCGGACCTGGACCGGGTCCAGCGGCCCGCATTCATCTCCCGCATCGAGGACGGCGCGGGGCCCAAGAGCAAGGTGTTCCAGGAGGACAGCGCGTACTCCGACAAGCTCAAGAAGCTGGAGCCCAAGGAGGCGGACCGCCGGCTCACCGTGAAGCTGCAGCAGGCGGTGACGCGCTTCGAGCTCTCCGAGCGCCTGCGCGTGACCACCCTGTCGCGCCTGCCGGAAGAGGCCCCCTGGACGAACGCGGTGGATCCCGCCCGCGTGGCTTCCGCGCTGGAGAGCTTCCTGGTGGAGGAGGTGCCCGCCAACGCGCCGGACTACGACTTGATGGCCCCGCTGGGCGCGGACACCATCGTGGAGTTCGTCATCCAGGACTACGGCATGCGCAGCGACGACGGGCACGCCGGGGCCTACCTCAAGGGTTACGGGCGCATGTTCCGGGTGGACGGGCGCTGGGAGCTGTGGCACCGGCCGTTCGACATGGACGCAGTGGAGCAGGGTGCCCCGCACCTGGATCCGTTCAAGGTCGGCAAGGACCCGGAGCTGTTCCGCCTGGCCATGACGGCCCTGTTGGACAAGGTGGCGGACATGTTCGTGAAGGACCTGACGCCCGCGAACCGCAAGGGCGCGGCCCCCTCGGGCAGCACCGCGCCGGACACCGTGCCCTCCGCTGTCACGCCCGCCGCGGCGGCGCCCACTCCGCCCGAGCACCAGCTGCCCCCGGGCGAGCTGCCGGATCCGGATGCTTGATTAGAAGAGGGCGTGCTCCGCCAGGAGCACACCCAGGCCCACGACGAAGCTGACCAACGTCACGGGCACGCCCACGCGCAGGTAGTCCATGAAGCCCATGCGGACCTTGCCGCGCGCGGCCTCGAAGACGATGAGGTTCGCCACGCTGCCCACCAGCGTGAGGTTGCCCGCGAGCGTGGAGCCCAGCGCGAGCACGTGCCACGCCAGCTCCGGCTCCTGCATGGTCGGCACCCACGCGCGCGCGAGCATCACGAACGGCACGTTGCTGAAGAGGTTGGACGCCACCAGCGTCAGGAACGCGAAGCCCAGCGTCTCGCGCCACGGCGGCCCGGCCATCAGCGGGGAGAACACGTGGCGGATCTCCTCCGCCCAGCCCGCCTTGTTCACCCCGTACACGACGACGAAGAGGCTGGCGAAGAAGAGCAGCAGCACCCAGTCCACGCGCTCCAGGGCCTCGCGCGGCTCGTGCCCGGACAGGGACATCACCAGCACGCCGCCCGCGAGCGCGCTCCAGCTCATGGGCAGGCCGGCGAAGAACGCCACCACCACGCCCAGCAGGACTCCCAGCCCCAGCGAGAGCAGCCGGCGGTCCACCTCCAGCGGGGGAGGGTGCGTGTCGAAGCGCGCGGACGGCAGCTCCTTGCGGAAGAGGTAGAGCAGCGCCAGGGCGACGATGACGGTGGAGAGGATGGCGGGCAGGGCCATGTACGCGGCGAACCGCGCGTAGCCCAGTCCGGACGCGCCCTGGATCAGCATGTTCTGCGGGTTGCCAGTGAAGGTGGCCACGGAGCCGCTGTTGCTGCCCATGCACACCGCGAGCAGGTACGGCACCGGTGGCAGGCGCGCGTCCTCCACCACCACCAGCACCAGCGGCGTGAGGAACAGGCACACGGTGTCGTTGACGAGGAACGCGGACAGGAACGCGCTCACGAACGTCACGGCCACCAGGAGCAGCCGCGGCGTGTGAGCCACCTTGAGGGCCTTGGCTCCGGCGGCGCGGAAGAAGTTCGCCTGCGCCAGGTACACGGCCAGCAGCATCATCCCCAGCAGGAGGACGATGGTGTCCATGTCGATGGCTTGCTGGTTCCGGTCCGCGCTGTGACCGAAGACCTCCGTGGGCGTGACGGCCCCGGCGACGACCATCAGCGTGGCGCCCAGCAGGGCACCTCCGGGACGGTCCAGCTTGATGAAGGGCAGCCTCGCCCCGGCGATGAAGATGTACGTGAACAGGAAGATCGCGAGCGCCACGGGCGCGGGACACTAGGGTCCGCTCCTCGGACCCGTCGAGGTCCCCTGGAGCCGCCTGTCCAGCAGGGAATCGAGCCGGCTACTGTCGGGTGGGAATGTGGGTGATGGGCCCCCAAAAGACCGCCGTGGTGGGTCCTGACGCGCGTTGTCCTTCCGGGTACACGTCTGTACAGTGGCCGGCCCTATGAAGCCCGAGAAGGAAACCGAGGCCTTCTCCGGCCCGCGCCGCACGCCGTGGTCAGGGGCTCGCGGGCTGGACGCCGTCCTCCAGGGATGGCGGACGGACCGGCAGGTGTGGCCGAACATCGTCCATGACGCCGTGACACCCGCCCGCGCTGGCGTGTTCGCGCCGATGCCAGAGGGGCTGGCCCCCCAGGTCCGGGACGCGCTCAAGCGCCGGGGCGTGGAGCAGCTCTTCTCCCATCAGGCCGAAGCCTTCGAGCGGGCCCGCGACGGGGAGAGCCTGGTCATCGCCACGCCGACCGCGTCCGGCAAGAGCCTCTGCTACAACCTGCCGCTGTTGGATCGCTTCGCGCGCGAGCCGGAAGCGCGGGCGCTCTACCTGTTCCCCACCAAGGCCCTGTCTCGCGATCAGGAAGAGTCGCTGCGCGCCTTCATGCGTGAGGCGGGCCTGGGCCATGGCGCCATCACCTTCGACGGTGACACTCCGGGGGACGCGCGCCGGGCGGCTCGCGAGCGTGCGGGCGTGGTGCTCACCAACCCGGACATGCTGCACACGGGCATCCTTCCGCACCACGCGAACTGGGCGCGGCTGTTCTCGAACCTGCGCTACGTCGTCATCGACGAGCTGCACACGTACCGGGGCGTCTTCGGTTCGCACCTGGCGAACGTGCTGCGGCGGTTGCAGCGGGTGGCGCGGTTCCACGGGGCATCGCCCACGTTCATCCTGGCGTCGGCGACCATCGGCAATCCGAAGGCGCACGCGGAGCGGATGCTGGGGCGCGAGGTGGCGCTCGTGTCGGAGAGCGGGGCGCCGTCCGGTGAGCGCCGGGTGTTGGTCTACAACCCGCCGGTGGTGAACGCGGAGTTGGGCATCCGCGCCAGCTATCTGAAGAGCGCGGTGCGGCTCACCTCGGACCTGGTGCGCGCGGGGGTGTCCACGCTGCTGTTCGGCCAGTCGCGCAACAACGTGGAGGTGATGCTCAAGTACCTCCGCGACCGGTTCGTGGAGGAGAAGCTGGATCCGTCGCTCATCCAGGGCTACCGGGGCGGCTACCTGCCGGGCACCCGCCGCGCGACGGAGGCCGCGATGCGCGCGGGCGAGGTGCGCTGCGTGGTGGCCACCAACGCGCTGGAGTTGGGCATCGACATCGGTTCGTTGGACGCGGTGGTGTGCGCGGGCTACCCGGGCTCCGTGGCGGCGCTGGCGCAGCGCTTCGGCCGCGCGGGCCGGCGAGGCATGGGGAGCCTGGCGCTGCTGGTGACGTCGAGCGCGCCGTTGGATCAGTACTTCGCGGCGGATCCGCGCGCTCTCACGGGCGCGCCGGTGGAGCATGCGCGGATTGATCCGGACAACGTGGAGATCTTGGTCCAGCACCTGAAGTGCGCGGCGTTCGAGCTGCCCTTCGAGGAAGGGGACGCGTTCGGCGACGTGCCGGTGGAGAACACCACGGAGGCGCTGGACTTCCTCACGCAGCACCAGGTGGTGCACCCGTCGCAGGCGCCGGAGGGCGGGCGTCGGATGTTCCACTGGTCATCGGACGCGTATCCGGCGCACCACGTGTCGTTGCGCAGCGTGGGCTGGGACAACGTGGTGGTCATCGAGCGCGGCACGGACAAGACGCTGGCGGAGATGGACTTCCGCTCCGCGCACACGCAGCTGCACGAGCAGGCCATCTACCAGCACGACTCCGAGCAGTACCAGGTGGAGATGCTGGACCTGGAGAACCACAAGGCGTTCGTGCGCAAGGTGGCGCCGGACTACTTCACGGACGCGATGACGAACGTGCGAGTGAGCGTCATCCAGGAGGATCAGGGAGCGCCGCTGGGGCCCTCGCTGCACGCGGGCCTGGGCGAGGTGTCCGTCATCGAGAAGGTGGTCGGCTACAAGAAGATCAAGTTCCACACGCACGAGAACGTGGGCTACGGCGACGTGCGGTTGCCGGAGATGCAGATGCACACGTCGGCGCTGTGGCTGACGGTGCCGGAGGCGGTGGTGCGGAGCATGGACGCGCCCCGGCCCGCGGTCATCGACGCGCTGAGAGGCCTGGGTTCCGCGCTGCGCACGGTGGCGTGCGTGGGATTGATGAGCGACCCGCGAGACCTGGGCCGCACGCTGGGCAGCAAGGACGAGCCGGACGGTCCGCCGCGCAAGGAAGGCGGCGTGGGCTTCGATCCGACGCTGTTCCTCTACGACAACGTGCCCGGCGGAGTGGGGCTGGCGGCGCGGCTGTACGATCAGCGCGAGGAGCTGCTCCTGCGAGGGCGCAAGCTGCTGGAGTCGTGTCCGTGCGAGGACGGGTGTCCGGCGTGCATCGGTCCCGCGGCGGGTGGGCAGCCGGGGAGCGCGCCGTCGGGGTCGCATCCGCGCAAGCGGCTGGCGTTGGACCTGCTGGCGGCGCTCGGCGTCGCCGGGGTGCAGTGAGGAGCACGGGCGCGGCATGGACCTGAAGCGCAAGCTGTCCCGACTCACCAACGCGGGCCCCGGCAGTCAGGCCCGGGCGCCCGTGAACACCGTGGCGGTGGCTCCGGTGGTGGAGACACCGGCGGTGGAGGCGCGCGCGCAAGACGCGGCGGTGGCTCCGATTCCGCCGGTGGAAGAGGCGGGCACGACCACCATCGCGGAGGTGCTGGTCCAGGCGCTGCGTAAGCGCATGTCGATGGACGGGGAGGGGACTGACGGCGGGCAGCCTCCCGAGACCGCATTGCGTACCGCGCAGGCGGAGGTCGCTGACCGCGAGGCCACGCGGGCGGACGGTCTCGTGGACCTGCGCGAGGAGGCGCGGCGGCGGCTCGCGGCGAAGCGCGGCGGTGCGGCGGACGGTCCCGCGGATCCACGGGTGGAAGCGCTGCGCCAGATGCTGTCGTTCTGGGCGGAGCGTCAGGGTACGGCGTCCGCTCGGAAGGCGGTGGCGCCGGCCCCCGAGCCGCGTGCCTTGCCCGTGGAGGCGAGGGCGACGCCGCATGGCACGGTGCACGTGGCCGAGCAGGTGTATGCGCCGGACCATCGTCACGGCACGGCACCGGTGGCGGCGGCGCTCGACGTGGAGGCGCGGCTGGTGGCGGGGCTGGCGCTGCATCCGGAGCTGGAGTCGGTGGACTTCACGCGGATGTTGATGCTGGACACGGAGACGACGGGGCTCGCGGGCGGTACGGGAACGGTGCCGTTCCTGGTGGGCCTGGGTTGGTTCGAAGGCCGCTCGATGCGCGTGCAGCAGCTCTTCCTGAGGCGCATGGGAGAAGAGGCGCCCATGCTGCGCCTCCTGGCCGAGCGCATGGCGTCGTCGTCCTGCCTGGTCACGTACAACGGCAAGAGCTTCGACTGGCCGCTGCTGCGCACGCGCTTCGTGCTCAACCGGGTGCCAGTGCCGAAGGAGCTGCCGCACCTGGACCTGCTGCACTGCGCGCGGCGCGTGTTCAAGCACCGCGGCGAGGGCGCGCGGCTGGTGCACCTGGAGTCAAAGGTGCTGGGGCATCATCGGGTCGGGGACGTGGATGGTTCGCAGATCCCGGAGCTGTACTTCCGCTTCCTGCGCGGCACGGACGGTTCGGAGCTGGTGCCGGTGCTGGAGCACAACCAGAAGGACCTGCTGCTGCTGGCGGCGCTGATGGGCGATCTGGTGCGCCGCTTCCAGTCCGAAGGCTCGGAGCAGCAGGACCCCCGGGATCTGCTGGGCTTCGCGCAGGTGGCGGAGAGGGCAGGGGACGCGGCGCGGGCGCTGACGTTCGCGAAGGCCGCCGCGGAGAGCGGAGGCCCGGTGGGAATCGAAGCGCTGGTGCTGGCCTCGCGCCTCTGCCGCCGCTCGGGGGATTGCGACACGGCGGTGGCGCACCTGCAGCGTGCGCTCACGTTCGCGAAGCCCGGACAGGGCGCGGTGTTGCACCTGTCCCTGACGAAGCTCTACGAGCACTCCCTCAAGGACCTGCCCCGGGCCCTGTACCACGCCAGGCTCGCCGCCCCGGTGGAGCTGCCGGAGGACCACCAGCTCCGCCTGGAGCGCCTGGAGCGCCGGCTGTCGCGTCAAGGGGCCTGAGTAAGTAGGTGAGCGAAAGTCCCTGACTAAATGGGGCTACCCTCCAGAGGAGAGCGAGCCTCGTTGGTGTCGAGAGGTTCGAGTGACCGGATTAGCCGCGTCACGCAAGCTGCTCAGCGAAGCCGCTGCTTGAGTCGCCCAGTTATTCTCTTGAGCTCCTCTTTGTACAGACACAGCGCGTCCTCGATTTCGTACGCATTCAGGGTACCGAAGGCTGAGGGAAGTTCCTCGACCGCGATCCACGCACGTTCCGCGACTGCGATGCCGAGCGCCGCTGCGCCAATCCTGGTGCCCATGTGCAGGTACACGCGTTCCGGCATCTTCTTCAGGTAGGATCCCAACCGCAGCGCGGCGTCGTAGATGTACATTTCCTTGGCACCGCGAATCGGAGTCAGTAGGCGCTCAAGGAGCGCGAACAACTCATCGAAGTTCGGGACTTGACGAATCGCTTCTTGGTTCGCGATTAGCACCCGACGGACCTCGTCCACCGTGGATTGCTCCAGGTGGCGCTGGTGGTTGAAGAGCGCGCCGTTCTCCTTTCGTGCGTCTGCCACTACCTCAATGGCCTCTTCGAGCGACGGAAGCTTCGCGAAGTATTCGAGTTCCCCCATCGACTTCAGGCGCGGTCCCCATTGGTAGTCTTCGACGATTTCTTCGTACGAATTCAGGCGTGCCATATCGGGTTTCTAAAGTTGGGCTGGTTTCATGGAGCGTCAGCGGCTTCGTGGATCAAGCCGCCGTCTTTTGTCCGGAACTTTTGCTCACTTATTTAGAACTGCCACTCCTGGCCCTTCTGTCCCAGGGCCGCGCGTGTCGCCGCCACGTCCTGCAGGGCCTTGAAGGGCGAGGCGTCAGCGAGCTTCACCACGGACTCCAGCACGACCGAAGCCAGCTGCACGTTGTTGCCCTGGATGGCACCGTCGAGCCGTTCGAAGAGCTGCCGGAAGTTCTCCTTGCGCTCGTCGAAGCTGCGGTCGAGGTGGTGCATGAGCACGTCACGCATGGCGTGGATGTGCTCCACGTTCACCCGGGCATTCTCCCGCAGCCGTGTCTGCTCGGTCTGCTCCTTCGCGATGTCGCGCACGCACTCGGTGATGGACCGGATGCCTTGCAGGACGTCGCCAATCCCCGCCGTGGACAACCCGCCCGTGGGAGCCAATTTCGCCGAGGTCATGCCGCCTCCGAGTGCAGGAGGCGACGGGTCTGCCCGAGCAGCGCCTCCATTTGAACGTTGAGGTCGCCGCCTTCGTTGAAGAGCGGGACGCGCATCAATTCACTCTCCGCCTTGGCCAGCTGCATGGCGATGGCGAACCGAGCCAGATGCGCATCGTCCTCGGCGTTGAAGTGTCCGGACAAGGCCCAGAGGGACTCGAGCGCCGCCTTCGCGCGCTGGTCGAGCAGGTCGAGGACCGTGCTCAGCTCCTCGACGCGGACTTCCGCCCGCGCCAGCAGTCCGATGATGGCTTCGATCTTCGCCACCTGCTCGTCCACTTCGCAGGAATAGGCCTCGGCCTTCGTCTTCGCCTTCTCGCCCTCCCGCGCAAGGAAGAAGCCGGCCACGGCCGCGGCGGGCGCCACCGCGATGCCTCCGAGGACCACGGCGCCTCCCGCCATGCCAAAGCCTCCTGCCGCGAGGGAACCTCCACCCAGCCAGGCCAGGAGCGCGCTGTTTGCCGCGGCCCCCGAAAGGCCCGTCATGGCGACGCCGGTGCCAGCGGTGGCGAAGCTGGTGACGAGCCCCGTCGTCATGGCGCTCGCTCCGGCGCCCGTCATCGCTGCAGTGACGGCGCCAGAGAGTGCGCCCCCCGCTTCGACGTATTGCGCGGCGAACTGACGCACCTCCTCACGGCTGACGCCTACCGCTCCCAGACTCTCCAGTGCCGCGAGGCGAGCCCGCTGGTTCAGCTGTTCGAGGAAGTCGAAGAGGCTCCGGAAGGTTGTGGCCACCACCTGGGCCTTCTGGGTCCCGAGTGCGTCGAGCCTTCCCTGCAGCCCGCCGCGCGCTTCGTCGAGCTTTCCGATCCACTCGCGATGCCTGGCCTCCGCGGCCTCGCCAATTTCATTGGCCTCGCGCATGGCATCGATGCCGTCGTAGCCCTTCTTCGCTCCATATCCGAGGAGGCTTGCGAGTCCGATAGCGACAGGAATGAGCGGCAGCGGCATGGGGAGCCTTTCCTTTCGATTGGGTTCGGCGCGGCCATGCTGCGGTGCCCGGGACCGCCTTCACAATCCCTCGTTCGGGTGAGGACGCGCCGACCCGGAGCTTCAGGCCGCCTCACGGCAACGCATCACGCAGACTCGGGAACCACGAGACGAGCAATCGCTGCGTGCCCAGCCTCACGTAGGCCCGGCCAGGCTCGCCGCCCCGGTGGAGCTGCCGGAGGACCACCAGCTCCGCCTGGAGCGCCTGGAGCGGCGGCTGTCGCGTCAGGGATCCTGAGCGTTGGGCGCAAGGCCAGCGTCCGAGGATGCGTCCTGGAAGGGCAGGGGACGCGGATGCGCCGGATCGAAGGAGGGTGAGACGCCAGGGGCGGCCTTCTCCATGACACCGCCGTCCGCGAAAGGGCTGTACGGCTCCATCCCATCCAGGATCCGGCGAAGGATGCGGCCATCACGGCTGATGGCATACCGGACCCCAGAGTCGAGTCCAGGCTGGGGTCCGCCGCATGCCGACGGGTCCAATTCGATACGCACGAAGACGATGTCTTCACGCTGAATGACCCTGAAGACATGTGACATGCGCCTGTCGGTGCACGGCGCTTCAGACCGGTCCGGAGGCAGATAATCGTTCGCCGCCAAGGTCAGGGCGCGGATCACGGCTCCATCCAGCACGCCGGGCTGCTCGGATGTGCCGACCTGGATCGGCGCCTGTTCGAAGAACTGCGGGAAGACTATCGAACGGTCATCCTTCACCGGGGCAGCGCCCGCCACGAACTCGCGTGCACACCCGGCGGCGATCCCCAGAAACAGCAACACGGCCGGCTCACGGCAACGCATCACGCAAGCCTGGGAACCACGAGACGAGCAACCGCTGCGTGCCCAGCTTCACGAAGGCCCGGCCCGACTCGCCGTCCTGGTACACGCGCTTCTTGCCGTCACGCTCGTAGGTCCGGGCCGGCACGTGCGCCCGGATCAGCACCGCGCCTTTCGGGTACGCCTCGGCTCGCCGCTGCACCTTCGCGAACTGGAGCGATTCCTCCGGACCCTCCACCTGCTCGATGACCGTTTCCAGCGGGTGGCGCATGTCCGGCATCTGGAACTCCAACGTCATCCCCGGGGCCAGCTCCTGCCGGTACTCCTCCGGGAACAGCACGTTGAGCGACGGCAGCACGTTCCGGTTCATCAGGGCCGCCACCGGCTGGCCCGCCTCCACCTGGGCCCCCTTCGTCACCGCCACCTGGCCCACCATCGCCTCCAGCGGTGCCACCACCTCCGCTGCCCCGGTCGCCGTCTCCAGCCGCGCCACCACCTGCCCGGCCTTGACCGGCTGGCTCAGCCCCACGTCCACCGACATCACTCGCCCCGCGGCTGGAGCAGGGACGTCCACCCACTCGCCTTGCTGGAGCAGCACCTGCCCTCGCGCGGACCGGTCCACCCGCACCATCCCCGCGAGCACTCCCAGCGTCACCACCGCTCCCACCGCGCTCCAGGTCCATGCCCGCCGTGAAAAGCGGGACGTCGGCTTGGGTGGGGAGGAGACAGGCATCGGAGGGGATTCAGGCCGCGGATCCATGTGCGGAGCAGGATGATCCATCCCGGCCTCCCTGCGCCAGGACTGGTTGGAACGTGGGATTCACCGCGAGGTCTTCAACCGGGTCCCTGAAACTTGACGGACTCGCACGCCTGCTCGCCCTACAGGGATGTATCCCTGCATCACCCCGGGGCGCCTTGTGCCATGCTGCGTGCGCCTCGTGGATTCTTCCTTCCTCAGATTCGGGTCCCTGGTCCTCGCCGGACTCCTTGCTCCGGGCGCGTTCGCGGCTGAGCCGACGCGTGAGGAACAGGTGCGCGCGGAGCTGGAACGCCAGCTGCGCGACATGGTCCCCGAGTCCCCTTCCGAAGTGCAGGTGCTCTTCGCGGGCTTCAAGCCCGAGGACGGCTACCGGCTCGTGGAGACCGACTTCCTCCTGGATGGCGAACCGCTCGCCGTCCCGGGACTGGAGGAACTCAACGCGCCCGGCGTGCACCGGCTCGCGGTCCTGAAGGTCGAACCGGGCGAGCACACCCTCGTCTCGCGCGTCACGTACACCAACGGCTCCTGGAGCCTGTTCAGCGAGACCAACGGCTTCCTCTGGAAGATCACCGCCTCCGTCGGCTTCCAGACCCAGCGCGGTCTGCGCGTCGTGGTGAAGGCGTCCCCCAGCGTCGTGCCCAACGCGCCGGATCCGCGCCTCAAGCTCAAGCTCACCCACGCCGTCACCGCGGAGATGATCAAGCCTCCGCAGGACGAGCCCGCCGTCGTCACCGCGCCGCCGCCCGTGAAGCCCGCGCCCGTGGATGCCGGGGCCCCGGTGAAGGTCGTCCAGCCCACGCCTCCGACGGACGCGGGCGTGAAGCCCACGACGACTGTCGTCTCCGTGACGCCGCCCGTGGAGCGTCCGCCGGTGGCGCCCAGCCGCCTGCGCCTCCAGGTGACGTCGAAGAAGCCCACCTCCGCCACCGCCTTCGTGCGCGGCACGGGCGAGCCCCTGAAGCTCACAGTGCCCGGCAAGAAGCCGCAGGATGTGCCCCTGTCCGCGGGCGCGTACACCGTGGACCTCATCGCCGACGGCTTCCTCGCGCAGACGCGCCAGGTGGAGCTGGCCGCCGGGGCGGACTCGTCGCTCGCCTTCGCGCTGGTGCCCGCGCCCAAGGCCGCCAAGGCCGCCAAGGTGCAGGAGGGCCGCATCGAGCTGCCCGCCCCCCTGAGCTTCGACGAGAAGAAGCCCGTACCCGCCAAGGCCACGCTCGCGGGCCTGGACCTGGCGGTGGACCTGCTGGTGCGCGACCCGAAGGCCCGCCTGCGCGTCGAGGGCCACACCGACTCGCGCGAGGTCCCCGAGCCCGCGCGCCAGAGCCTCTCCGATGCCCGCGCCCGCGCCGTGGCCGACATGCTCGTCCGCGCCGGCGTGGCCCCGTCCCGCGTGGAGGCCGTGGGTCTGGGCGACCGCAACCCCAAGGCTCCCAACCTGATTCCTCGCGGACGTGAGCTCAACCGCCGCGTGGAGCTGGTGCTGCTGCGTCCCTGAGCCTTGAGGTTGCTGGAGGGCTCCTCTAGCGTCCCGGGCGTTCTTCGCCAAAGGGACGCGCGATGCCTCGCTACGAGTTCACGGAAGGCAGCTCCAGCAAGTTCTGGGAGATCACCCTGGAGGGCACCACGCTGACCAAGCGCTGGGGCCGCATCGGCACCGATGGCCAGGAGAAGGTCGAGGAGTTCGACTCCAAGGCGGAGGCGAAGAAGGCCTACGAAGCGCAGGTCCACGAGAAGGTGCGCAAGGGCTACACGCTCGCCGAGAGCGGGGACAGCGACGGAGGGGAGGCCACCGCCGAGTCCGCCGTCAACCCGGACCTGGAGGCCGCCATCCTCGCGAAGCCCGACGACGTGAAGGGCTACCTCGCGTACGCCGAATGGCTGGAGGGAGAAGGCGATCCGCGCGCCGAGCTCATCCGACTCCAGCACTCCGTACTGGGCGCACCCTCGGCCTCGCGCAAGGAGATCGCGAAGCTCATCGAGGACCACGCGGGAGAGCTGCTGGGCGAGTCGCTGGCGGAGGCCGTCTCCGACGAGACCCTCAAGCTCGAGTGGCACCTGGGCTACATCCGCGAGGCCCGGCTGGGGCAGGTGGACTACGACTCCGAAGCGAACATCCCGGACCTGCTGGCCGAGCTGCTGGCCCATCCGTCCGCGCGATTCCTGAGCCGCCTGACCCTGGGCATGGCCAGCTTCGACGGCGAGAACGATTACGACGAAACGCTCGAAGCGCTCGCGAAGGCGAAGCCCGCACCGCCGTTGCGCTCGCTGTTCATCGGCGACTTCGAGTTCCCGGACGAGACGGAGATCTCCTGGACGCAGGTGGGCGACCTCAAGCCGCTCTACAAGGTCTACCCCCAGCTCCAGGAGCTGCGCGTGCGCGGCGGTGAGATCGGGTTCGGGAAGATCGACCTGCCGGAGCTGCGGTCGTTCACCGTGGAGACCGGTGGCCTCCACCAGGGCGCGGTGAAGGAGATCGTGAAGGCGAAGTGGCCGAAGCTGGAGTCGCTGGAGATCTGGTTCGGCCAGGAGAACTACGGCGCGAGCGGCGGGGTGAAGGACCTCAAGCCGCTGCTCGACGCGGAGGGCGTGCCGGCCCTGCGCAAGCTGGGGCTGCGCAACTCCGAGTTCACGGACGAGCTGTGCGCGGCGCTGCCCAAGTCGAAGCTCCTCGCTCAAATCGAAGCGCTGGATCTGTCCATGGGCACGATGAGCGACGCGGGCGCGGACACGCTGGCCCAGAACGCCAAGGCCTTCGCGCACCTCAAGACGCTGGATGTCACCCAGAACTTCCTCACGAAGGCCGGGCAGAAGACCGTGGCCAACGTCGCGAAGTCCGTGGCGAGCGGCAACCAGCGCACGCCCTACGACGAGGAGTCGCGCTACGCCGCCGTGGGCGAGTAGCCCAGCTCCATGCCGTCCGCCGCGCCGCCGTTCCTGATCATCGGCAACCCCGGGAACCGGCGCGTCACGCTCTTCCAGGAGGCCCTGGTCCGCGCCGGGCTGCCTCCCGCGCACGTGGTGGCGTGGGAGACCGTGGCCCGCGCGCCCGATACCCTCCTGGAGCTCCCCGACACGGAGCGCATCGTCCGCATCGACGCGGCGGGGGAGGACGCGGCCGTGGAGCGCGCCTTCCTCCAGCGCGGCTTCACGAATGCGCTCGGCGCGGGCTGCGACACCGTGACGCCCGAGCAATTGGATGCAATGCCGGATGAACACGGCCGCGTGCTGTGCCCCCGGCAGCATCACCTGGGTTTCCTGCGCGTGCTGGAGGACTTGTCCGACCGGTTCGCGCAGCGTCCCCGATGGCGCGTGCTGTCCTCACCCCGCGCCATCGCGGACTTGTTCGACAAGCGCATCACGTCGCGCCGGTACTCGTCCCTGGGCATCCCCGTGCCGCCGTTCCTGGACGTGGCTTCGGGCACGACACCGGAAGCCCTGCGCCAGGCGTTGCGAGATGCGAGCTTCCGCGAGGCGTTCGTGAAGCTGTCCTGCGGTTCGTCCGCGTCGTGCCTCGCCGTGTACCGGCCTGGGCTGGCGCAAGGCTCGTTGCTCACCAGCCTGCACCGAGGCGCCACCGGCTGGTTCAACTCCCTCAAGGTGCGCCGCGTGACGGACGCGCGAGAGGTGGACGCGGTGCTGTCCTTCCTCCTGCGCGAGGGCTCACAGGTGGAGGAGGCCCGGCCCAAGGCACGACTGGGCGGGGACCTGTTCGACTGCCGCGTCCTCACCGTGCGCGGCGAGCCCGTCTTCACCGTCGTGCGCCAGAGCCGCCTGCCCATCACCAACCTGCATCTGGGCGGCTACCGGGGAGACCTGGACGCCTTCCACGCGGCGGTGCCGCCCAGCGAACTGGAGGCCGCGATGGAGAGCTGCCGCGCCGTGGCCCGCGCGCACGACTGCCTCCACGTGGGCATCGACCTGATGTTCGAGGACTTCTTCCACGGCCACCGCGTGCTGGAGGCGAACGCCTTCGGGGACCTGCTCCCAGGCCTCACGCGCGACGGCCTGTCCGTCTACGACTGGGAGATCCGCGATGCGCTGCGCTGAGCGCCGCCCGCCCACAGCCGCGTCGCCGGTACGCGCTCCAGCAGCCCGGAGCCGAACACGCGATCCAGCTCCAGGTACTCCAGGTGCACGTAGCCGATGTGACACCCGCACGTGTCCTTCGAACACGGGCGCGGCTTCAACGCCGCGTCGAAGTCCGGCGCGTAGAGGTTGCCCAGCGGTTCCTTGATGAAGTGACACCGGTACGCGGTGCCGTCACCGTCCACGGACAGCACGGACTCTCCGCCACGGCAGGCCCGGCCCCGGCTGGGGTGACGGGTGTTGTTCACCGGGAAGAGCGGGTCGATTCGGGTGAAGCGCTCCACGTCCTCGGGCGTGTACGCGTCCAGGCCGTCCTTCACCGCGTTGATCCACAGGTACGTGTCCTCGGGGAGCTCGCGACGCAGGGCCTCGGCCTCGTCCGCGAAGCGCCGGAAGCCCACCATGCCCGCGCTGTGCCGCACGCCTTGCTCCGACAGCCGCTCGCACTGCGCGAGGAAGCGCGAACGCTTCATCCACTCCGGATGGTACGTGGCCCAGATGCCCAGCTTCTCCGTGCGGCAGTCCATGAGCCAATCCAGCCGGCAGGAGAGGTTCGTCTGCACCGCCGCGCGCTCCACGTGGGGCAGATGCGTCAGCCGCGCGAGGGCCTGCTGATACCAGGGCCAGATGAGCGCCTCGCCCCACGGCGTGAAGAACACGGACACGGTGTCCTGCGTGCGCGACTCCACCCACTGGAGGAACCGCTCCAGGTCCGCGCGGTCCTTCGTCAGCTCCTCCTCGCTCTGCTTCCACTTGCCGAAGGGGCAGTACTCGCAGCCGTAGTTACAGCCGGACAGCGGGCCCCGGTAGAGCACGGTGAGCTTCATCGCCAGGCGTACTCCGTCATGCGCGCGCGCACGGCCTCGGAGTCCAGCCAGGGACCAATCAAGTCGGAGCGCTCCACGCCCGCGGGAGTGAGCTGGAACACGCCGTCCACGTCGCGCGCCAGCCCGTGCGCCTCCAACTCCGCGAGCATCGGGAAGTCCGCCTTCGCCTCCGTGCCGAAGCGCTGGCGGTACACGCCCGGGTCCACGCCCTCGGCCAGCAGCGACAGCACCAGGTGGCGGTGGCGCTGCTCGGCTGTGTCCAGCACGAAGCCATAGCGCACTTCACCGAAGGAGGCCGTGTCCCGTTCGCTGTACGCCTGGATGATGCCGCGCACCTCTCGCGAGGCCACCGCGTACTCGGACGAGTAGTGCACCGCGCCCGTGTACGAGCGTGCCCCCACGCCCAGGCCCACCATGCCGTCCTCCTGACAGCGGTACACCGCGCCGCGAGCCGCGGGGGCATGCGCCGCGCGGAACATCCGCATGGACACCTGCGTGTAGCCGCGCGACAGGAGGAAGTCCCGGCCGGTCCGGTAGAGCGACAGCCGCAGGTCGTCCCACGCGCGCGACTTCTTGCCCAGGAAGGTGAGGGGCCGCACGTAGAGCGGGTAGAGATACAGCTCCTCCGGCGAGTACCGCAGCGCCGCCTCCAGCGAGTGGAGGAACGTCTCCACCGTCTGGCCCTCGATGCCGTAGATGAGGTCCAGGTTGAGCGTGGGGAAGCCCGCGCTCCGCAGCAGATCCAACGTGGCCTCCACCTGCGCCGTCTTCTGCGGCCGCTTCACCGCGGCGACCTCTGTCTCCAGGAAGCTCTGCACGCCCATGCTCACGCGGTCCACGCCCCGGGCCTTCAAGAGCGCGACCTTGTCCGCGTCCACCGTCTCCGGCGACACCTCCACGGACATGGGCACGTCGCGCGGGTTCACGCCCAGCTCCGCCGCCAGGTCGAACACCGTCTCCAGCCCCGCGACGTCCAGCAGGGTGGGGGTTCCACCGCCAATGGCGGCCCGAGCGAACGTCGACGGCCCCAACGCCTCCTTCACCCGGAGGGCCTCGCGCTTCAGCGCGGCGAGCCACGCTTCGACGACGTCCTCCTTCGGGCCCGCGGCGGTGAAGAGGTTGCAGAACCCGCAGCGCATCTCGCAGAAGGGCACGTGCAGGTAGAGGAACAGCGCGTCCCGCCGCTCCTTCGCCCAGACGTCCTCCAACGGCAGCGCGGGCGTCAGCGGGCGGTAGGCCGTCTTGTGCGGGTAGCCGTACAGGTACGCCACGTACGGCGTCCCTTCGAGCATCGACTCCAGGCGCGTCATGGCGCGGAGTCTACCGGCAGCACGAACTGGCCATAGGGCACCGTCCACACCACCGGGTGCCCCAGCCGGTGCCCCGTGTAGCCGTCCTCGCCGTACGCCGTGCCGTGGTCCGAGCACACGATGCAGAACGCCGGGCCGCGCCGTCGCAGCGCCTGGAACAGGGGCGGCAGCTGACTGTCCACGTACGCCAGCGCCGCCGCGTGCGTCGCCTTGGAGTCCTCCGTCGCCCCGGGCACGTAGTGCCGGTTGGGCTGGTGCAGCGCGGAGATGTTGATGAACAGGAACACCCGCTGCTCCCGGGGCAGCGCACCCAGGATTTTCACTGCGAGTGATGCCTGATTTTCCGTGGATTGGGGGTCGGTGACGCCCAGCTCCGGGGCCCAGTGCGCCTCGGAGAAGAGGCCCGGGAGCACTCGGCCCAGGGGGTTCTTCTGGTTGAAGAACCCCGTCCCGCCAATACACACCGTGTGATAGCCGCGCCCGGCCAGCCCCGTGACGAGGTCCGGCGCGTCCAGCACGCAGGTGCCGGGGCCCGTCGTCTCGCTGCCCTCGAAGCGCAGGGCGAAGGGGCGCGAGTGCCGGCCCGGAGTGACAGGGGTGGGGAGGAAGCCCGCGAAGAAGGCCTGGTGCGCGGCGTAGGTGAAGCTCGCCGGGGTGTGCCGCTCCTCCCACCGGCCGCCGGGCAGCAGCGCGGCCAGGGTGGGGGTGCGGCCTGCTTCCAACTCCTCCCGGGCCACGTCGTAGCGGAGCGTGTCCAGCGTGAGGAAGAGCAGGTCGTGCGTGCCGACCAGCGCGTTCAGGTCATGCATGCGGACAAGGCGGGGCGGGGAGGGGACCTCATCGATGGGAGGTCCCATACCCCGCCCGGGACGGCGGGACTACGACATCGGGACGGTCTCGGCCGGGGGGCGCGGCTGCGCCGGGGCGGCGGCCTCGGGCGGCGTGGACTCGAGCGGGCGGCGCGCGGCGTTGGGGTTCCGGGTGTCCACGGTCGAGTTGTAGAGCGTCGTGGCGAAGGTCTGCTGGCCGTTGGTGGACAGCGTGCGGAAGGCGCGGTCCAGCGCCTGCTGGCCGCCCTGCAGGCCCTGGCCCATGGTGCGCTCCACCAGCGCGCGCGCCTGCTGCTCGTTGAGGCGCGCCGTGAACGGGCCGGAGCCGGACGCCGCCGCGTCGTCGCTGGAGAAGGCGCCGCGCGCGAGGGCCGCCGCGTTCGGATCCGTGAAGGTCAGCTCGTAGCTCGTCTCCGGGGGCTGGCCGGGACGCGTGGTGGTGGTCGCCACCACGGAGTCGTTGATGGCCGTGCGCGCCCGGCCGTTGCCGTCCGCGCCCACCTGCATGTCCGTGGTCTGCGTGCTGCCCGCCACGTTGCGGTCCGTCTGGCGCACGGTCTGATCCCCCGCGCCGTCCGCGGTGAGGCGCGTCTGGCGCTCGGTGGTGGCCACCTCGCGGCCCAGCACGCGGCCCTCGCGGGTCTGGTCCAGCGTGTCCGTGCGGTTCACGTTGCTCACGCCCGCACCGTTCTCGCGGGGCAGCTGGCCGGTGCGCATGAAGTCGTCATAGGCCGCGCGGCCTTCCGGCGTGCGGATGTTGAAGTCCGCGGACTGGGTGTGCCCCAGGCGCTGATCCTGCCGGCCCTCCAGGCCGCGGATGTTCGTGGCGTCCCGCTGGCGGCCGTCGCTGGTCACCGTGGCGCGCACGGTGTCTTCCGACGTGCGCTGCACCTCGTAGCGCTGCGTCTGGGTGCGGTCATACGACGTGCTCAGCCCCAGCCGCTCGCCCAGCCGGCCCGGGCCCGCGCGCAGGCCCGCGTTGAAGCCCGCCTGGCCCTGGACTTCCGCCCGGGCGCGGGTGCCCACCGGCCACGTCTCCGGGGAGGCGGGGTTGGGCAGCTGGCCATTGCGGATGGCGTCCGTGGCGGCCTCGCGCGGCACCTCCACTCGCAGGCTGCCCTGCAGCCCGAACGAACCACTCGCGTTCGCCGTCCCCAGGCGCGTCGGAACGCCGCCCCGGGGCGTCGAGCCGCGGTTGCCCACCTGGCCCTGGGCCTCCAGGACGAAGTTGTCACCCTGCGTCGTCACCCGGGCGCGGCCCGAGGGGCGCAGCGCGGCGGCGGGCGAGAACGAGTCGCGGTTGCGCTCCGCCGCGGCCTGCGCCTCGGGCGGCTGCTGCGCGGGCGCCTGCGGTTGCGGCGCGCTCGCGGGGCGGTTGGCGGGAACCGTCGACTGCGTCGGCTGGAAGGTCGGAGTGGGCCGGTTCGGATTGATGGAAGTCATGTGTATTGAGGTTATCGACCTTTCCGGCGGTTTGTTTCCGCTCAGTGTGTGGCTCTTACACTCCTGATTGTTGAGAGATTCGGGCTACTTCCACCCATTCAAAACCACCTGGACCTACTCGGAGCGAACATCCCGGACGCAAAAAGCACGCCCTATTGCAACTGAGTGGCAAGGACTTGAAATACAGTCTTAATGTGTATTACAGGTTATTCTCACTTTGAAGGGAGTGCACGACATGCAGAACATGCGGAAGCAGTTCTCGACGTCTCGTGGTGGCTGGCGGCCGGTGACGGCGCTGGTGCTGGGCTGCACCCTGGCGGTTCCGGCTGGAGCGCTCGCGGCGGAGCGCCCCCCTTCATCGGCCACGCGGGCTCCGGCGGCGCCAGGCGCGGCGGTGGCGACGGCGCTCAAGGCAGGGGGCACGACGCTGGCGACGCCGTCGGGACGGGTGTTCCACCAGACGGCGCGACCGGTCAGTGGCCTGCGCAGCCTGGACGTGGTGCGGGACACCGGTGTGCAGCTGCACGTCTGGCGCGAGCGGCAGACGGACGGCACGGAGCGCGCCTTCTCCGCGTATACGCGCGGCGGCTCGGAGCTGCTGGGCCGCGTGCAGCAGGAGGAGTACCTCATCCGGTTGGCGGAGGCGTCGTTCGACCCGCTGGCTCGCACCGCGCCGCTGTTGGGCAATGCGCTGGTGGCGGACCGGGACAACACCCTTTCGCTGGTGCAGTTCCACGGCACGCCGCTGCCGGAGTACCGCGAGACGATTGAGAGCGCGGGCGGCAAGGTGCTGCGCTTCCTGTCGGACCACACGTACCTGGTGGAGATGCCGTCGGAGGTCCGCGCGCGGGTGTCCCAGCTTCCGGCCGTGCGGTGGGTGGGGGACTACCACCCGGAGTGGCGCCTGGAGCCGGTGCTGCGGGACGCGCTGCTCGGACGGGCGGCGGCGCTGGCGCCCCAGCGCTACTCCATCATGCTGGGTGAGGGCGGCGCGGCCCGCCAGGCCCGCGTGACGGCGCTGGTGGAGCGGCTGGGCGGCAAGGTGGATCTGGTGGAGCCGGGCGGCCTGCGCGTGGAGGCCACGCTCAACCAGGAGCAGCTGGCCTCGGTCGCGCGCGCCAACGAGGTGCAGTTCATCGACCGCTGGGGCGGCCCCGGCGAGGTGGACATGGACATCGTGCGCGAGACGGGCGGCGCCAACTACGTCCAGGGGCTCAAGGGCTGGAACGGGCAGGGCGTGCGCGGGGAGATCTTCGACACCGAGCTGCGCACCACCCACCGTGAGTGGCCGACGACGCCCATCATCCACAGCACGGGCACGTCCTCCGGTTCGCTGCACGGCACCAGCTGCTACAGCCACAACTTCGCCAGTGGAGTGGATCCGCTGGCCAAGGGCATCTTGCCGGGCGGGCAGGGCATCTTCTTCCTCTACTCGGAGTCCACGCAGTTCGGCGGCACCAAGTCCCGGCTCGCGATGAACCAGGAGCTGCTCAACCCGAACGGCCCCTACCGCGCGGTGTTCCAGACCTCCAGCGTGGGCAGCACGCTGACGACGGCGTACACGACCATCTCCGCGGAGGTGGACGACTACCTGTTCAAGGCGCCCCTCCTCAGCACGCAGTCGCAGAGCAACAACGGCTCACGCAACTCCCGGCCGCAGGCGTGGGCGAAGAACATCGTCTCCGTGGGCGGCATCCGGCACTACAACACGCAGGCGCGCACGGATGATCGCTGGTCGTCGGGCGCGAGCATCGGCCCGGCGGCGGACGGCCGCATCAAGCCGGACCTGGCCTTCTACTACGACAACGTCCGGGGCGCGTACGGCTCCTCGGACACCGCGTACACGGAGTTCAGCGGCACCAGCTCCGCCACGCCGCAGACGGCGGGCTTCTTCGGCTTGCTGCACCAGATGTGGCACGAGGGCGTGTGGGCCGGCCACGGCAAGAAGGCGGACGTCTTCACCAGCCGCCCGAAGATGGCCACCGCCAAGGCGCTGATGATCAACGGCGCGTCCAAGTACAACTGGCTGGCTGGCGGCGCCAACGCGGACATTGACCGCAACAAGCAGGGCTGGGGAACGTCTGACGTCAAGCGCCTGTATGACCGCGCCGCGAAGACGTTCGTCGTGGACGAGACGGATGTGCTCGCGCCGCTCGGCTCCAGGACGTACTCCTTCACCGTGGCCAGCGGCGAGCCGGAGCTCAACGTCACGATGGTCTACACGGATCCCATGGGCACGGTGGGTGCGGCGCGGGCGCGCATCAACGACCTGTCCCTGCGCGTGACGGCGCCCAACGGCACCGTGTACTGGGGCAACAACGGCCTGACCGCGGGCAACGTCTCCACGTCCGGCGGCGTGTCCAACAAGGTGGACACCGTGGAGAACGTCTTCCTCGCGAACCCCGCCGCGGGCACGTGGAAGGTGGAGGTCCTGGCGGATGAGGTGGTCCAGGACGCCCACACGGCGACGGCGGCGGTGGACGCCAACTACGCCCTGGTGGTGAGCGGCGTGAACCTCAACGCGAAGGCGCCGTAGTCGCTTCCGTGCGCGGGCTCCGGTGTGTCCGGGGCCCGCGCCGTCGCGGTCAGTGCGGGGCGTCCGCGGGCTTCGCCGGGGCCTGCTGCTGGACCAAGGGCTTCGCGGCGCGCTGGATTTTCAGGCCCATCTCAGCGACTCGGTGACTCGCCGCTCAACCAGAATGCACGGTTGCCGCTGCGCAGCGCCCGCTCCAGGAACTCCGCGAAGCTGGATGCGATGCACTCCATCTCCTCCGGGAATGTCTCATGGAAGGCGTCGAACAGCGGGTATTGGCCCGCCTCGCGCTGGGTGCTGTCCAGGACGACGTAGTCGGAGTCCTGCATGTCCACCAGCGTGAATACGGACGGCGCCCCGTCCCGGTCCTCGTCGCTGGCTCGGATGGCCAGGCGGGCGCGGCGGATCTCCGCGAGCGGCAAGACGCGGTAGAGGGCATCGACCCGTGGCGCGAAGAGCGTGCACCCGTCGCAGTGCAGGTAGAAGGCGCGCAGGTCCTCGTCCAGTTCCCACCCGACGCGCGCCTCGAAGGCGGCCAACTGCGCGAGCGTCGCGGGCGCGTTGGGGAAGTGGAGCCGGGAGACTTCGGCCAGGAGTGGGTCCATGGGCATGGCCGTCAATCCACGTAGGGCCGCTCGGGGCCCGGCTTCAGCCACTGGCCACCCGGCGCGTAGCAGGCGGGATACTCGCGGTTGAGCACGCCGTGCACGTTGTCGGGCACCGGGAGGACGTTGTCGCGGGCCACCGGCGCCCCTCCGTGCCCCAGGTCAAAAATATGGTGCCCCTGCCAGTTGGCACCGCCCGTCGATGGCCAGCCGCCGAACTCGCGGCCCCACTCATCGCGGAACGCGTTACGAGAGTTCTTCCATGTGTCCCGGCGCCACTTCCCGTCCGACACCTTCGGGTAGTCGCAGCAGCAGTGGGTGATGGCAAGGCGGCCGCCGGCCTCCGCGGGCATGAAGAGGTAGCGCCCCTGCCAGTCCCCCTTGATGTCCGCCAGCCACATGCAGCCCATGAGCGGGTAGCCCTGCGCTGCGCACTTCGACTCGCACCGGGACAGGAACGCGGCGCTGCACTGCCAGGGCCCGTAGTAGATGGTCGTGCGGAGCTGCCCTCCGTCCGGCGTCCTGACGACCGACCCGACCCACTTCGCGCGCGCCGGACTGCCGCCCCCGCCGACAGTGGCCGAGCCGCACCCGACGAGGGCGAGGAACACGGCTGCGCTCGCGAGGCTGCGGATGGTGAAAGTGGCTGCCATTGCAATCCATGACAACACGGCAAGTTGAGGTTGAGAGGCGCGGCGTGCCCTGTTGGTCGCTTCCGTGCGCGGGCTCCGGCGGGTCCGGGGCCCGCGCCGTCGCGGTCAGTGCGGGGCGTCCGCGGGCTTCGCCGGGGCCTGCTGCTGGACCACGGGCTTCGCGGCGCGTTGGAGGACGGGCAGGGACGGGCTCAGCGTGCCCAGGTAGAGCCGGCCGTGGAAGCCTGTCTCGCCCGGCGCGTCGAAGAGGGCCACCTTGCGCGGCGTGTTCGGCTCCTGGCGCGCGTCCGCCGCCGGGTTGATGCCGTGCACGTCACAGTCCACCTGCTGCCAGACGTTGAAGCGGCAGGCGAAGTGGGCCCCGCGCGCGAAGCCCACGTCCAGGGCCCGCACGGGTGAGGAGGGCAGGGCGGCGGTGAGGCGGTGGCCCATGGGTTCGAACTTCGAATCCCAGTTCACGCCACCGGTGCGCACGTGCACGTCGCCCGCGAGCACGAGCATCCACGCGTCCGGGTTCTCCTTGCGGAAGGCGATGAGGTTCGCGGCCATCTCCTCCTCGCGCGCGTTGCCCGCCGCCTGCTTGGAGTCGAACGCCACCACCGACACGGCGTGGCCCTGGTGCCGCAGGCGTCGCGCGGACTCCAGCAGGTGGATGACGCCCGCGCTGCTGCGGCCGTCCTGATCCACGCGGCGGAAGAAGTCGCTCAGCACGAGCAACCGCTCCAGGTCCGCGTCCGTGCCGGCGCTGGTGAGGTACTCGTCGAGCGCGCCCTGATCCACGGACGGCACGGACAGGGCCAGCGCCACCGGCAGCTTCTTCGCCGTGGCGTCGCAGAGCATCCGCGAGGCGGCGTCCGGCAGTTCGCGCGTGCCCATGGGGTCCGCGACCAGCACGGTGCCGCCCTGCGTGAGCAGCGCGTCCACGCCCTCCACGGGGTCACCGCAGCGGGGCGCGGCTTCCGGGGTCTCCGGGGTCCAGCCGGCGACCTTCACGTCGCGCACGGGGATGGAGGCCTTGCCGCCGACCAGTTCCAGGGAGGGGGCCATCTCCAGGCGCATCAGCAGCTTGCGCTCCTGGGGCAGGTCGCGGATGCCGCGGCGCAGCCGGAAGCCCTCCATCTGCGGGACGGCCTCGAAGGTCTCGTGGGCGAACACCTCGCGGTTGTGGTTGTAGTAGTGGTCGTTCCGCTTCTGGCTGCCCGGCTCGGGCGTCTGCTGCGTGACGGCGTCCTCCGCCTCGCGGTACTGGAGCCGGAAGATGCGCACGATGGACTGGCGCGGGCCGACCTCTTCGGGGCGCACCAGGTAGCGTTCGAAGGTGCGGTTGCCGCGGACGTTGACGCCGATCTCCCAGGACTGGGAGTACAGCTCATGCGTGGTGTTGTTCTCGAAGATGTCCAGTCGCTGCTCTTCCAGCAGGCGGCGCGCGACGAACATCGCCTCATCCAGAGGCACCAGGTACACGCGCTCCACGGTGGGGATGGGCTCCGTGTCCAGAGGATCCCCATCCAGCCCACGTGAGATGCCCGTGCAACCCGTCATGCACAGAAGTCCCAGCATCCAGTGCATCCGCATGGTCCTGCCCCCTTTCGTGGAAGGGGACGGCCCAAGGCAGCACCATCCCCGGACGCCTGAGTCTAGCACTCCGGGTGTGGAAATTGCGCCACCCCGTATCAGTGCTCCGCGTCCGCGGGCTTCGCGGCGCCCGGCTGCTGCTGGGCCACGGGCGGCGCGGCGCGCTGGATGACCGGGGGTGAGGCGTTGAGGGCTCCGACCCAGAGCCGGCCGTGGAAGCCCGTGTCGCTGGGCCCGTCGAACATGGCCACCTTGCGCGGCGTTCCCGGCTCCTGGCGCAGCTCCGGGGTCGGGCTGAGCGCGAAGACGTTGCAGTCCACCTGCTCCCAGACGTTGAACCGGCAGGAGAACTGCGAACCTCGCGCGAAGCCCACCTCCAGCGCCTTCACCGGCGACGCGGGCAGCGCCTTCGTCAGCCGCCAGCCCAGCGGCTCGAAGTCCTTGTTCCAGCTCACCGGCTTCGTGCGCACGTGCACGTCACCCGCGAGCGCCAGCAGCCACGTGTCCGGATTCGCCTGGCGGTACGCGATGAGATTCTTCGCCATCTCCGCCTCGCGCGCGTTGCCAGAGGCGTTGTTCGAATCGAACGCCAGCACCGTCACGGAGTGCCCCTGCGCACGCAGCCTCCGCGCCTGCTCGATGAGGCGGAGCAGGGCGCCGCTGCTGCGGCCGTCCTGATACACGCGGCGCCAGAACGAGCTGACCACCAGCAGCCGCTCCAGGTCCGGGCCGTGGCCCTCGCTGGCCAGGTAGTCGTCCAGCGCGCCCTGATCCTCCGACGGCATGGACAGCGCCAACGCCACGGACAGCTTCTTCTCCACCGCGTCGCAGAGCATCCGCGTGGCGATCTCCGGCAGCTCACGCGTGCCCAGTGGATCTCCCACCAGCACCGTGTTCCCCGCCGTGAGCAGCGGCTCCACGCCCTGCAGCGGCGCCCCGCACTTCACCGGCGGCGGCTGGGCCGTGTCGTCATCCCAGCCCTCCACCTGCACGGCGCGCACGGGCGCGTTCGTCCTGCCACCCACCAGCTCCAGCGACGGCACCATCTCCAGCTTCGCCAGCAGCTTGCGCTCCAGGGGCAGGTCGCGTGTGCCGCGCACCATCTTGAAGCCCTCCATGTCCGGCACGCCGTCGAACGTGAAGCGCTCGAACGTCTTCCGGGAGAGGTACTTCTCCTCGTCCGCGATGCGCTCGTTGAGCCACTTGGGCTTCACCTCGATGTTCGTGTCCTGCTCGCGGTAGCTCAGCCGGAAGACGCGGATGACCGACTGGCGCGGCCCCAGCGACGCGCCCTTCACGAAGTAGCGCTCGTAGGTGCGGTTGCCGGGCAGGTTCACCCCGGGCTCGTGCGCGGACGTGTAGAGCTCGTGGTGGCCCTCGCGCTCGAAGACGTCGTAGCGCTGCGACTCGAAGACGCGCCGCATGGTGAAGAGCGCCTCGTCCAGCGGGACCAGGTACACCGTCTCCTCGGTGGGGACCTCCTCGTCCTCCGGCGTGTCGTCATGGAGGTCCTTCGTCAGGCTCGCGCAGCCGCCGACGCACAACGACAGTCCCAGCAACCAGTGAAACCGCATGGCATGACCTCCGGCCCACCCGATGTGCTCCGATGTTGCTAGCGGCGGGGGTGAGGCGTCCCGGCTCCCACGGCCGGGACGACGGGAATCAGTCTACCGGGAAACGCACGGCAGACACGTGTGTCAGGCGGAACGGGTGGGAGCGGCTCCCTGGCCCGTGAGCGACCGGACGACATCCAGCGCGTGTTCGGCGTGCTTCTTCACCTGGATCTGCGACTCGAACGCGTAGCGGATGGTGCCGCCCTTGTCCGCGACGAACGTCACCCGGCCGGGCAGCAGTCCCAGGAAGTTGGTGCCCACCCCGAAGGCCTTGCGCGCCGCGCCATCCGGGTCGCTGAGGAGCCGGAAGGGGAGGCGGTACTTGGCGACGAACTTCTCGTGGGACTCCGCGGAGTCGCTGCTGATGCCCACCACGTCCGCGCCCGCGTCCGTGAAGTCCTGGTACTGATCCCGCAGGCTGCAGGCCTGGACCGTACATCCCGGGGAGTCATCCCTCGGGTAGAAGTAGATGACCATCGCCTTGTCACCCAGCAGGTCGCGCAGGCGCACCGGCGCGCCGCCCGGCCCCTGCAGTGTGACATCCGGAACCGCATCCCCTTCTTTCAGCATCTTGGCCATGAAAGTCCCTCTCCTCCCGGGTGGGAGCATGGACCGCGCACGGCCTGACCCGCAAATCAATCAGGGCAACCGGGTTGCCCGGAATTCAAGGGCCTGGGCATTCTTTCGAGGAATGGAGCCACGCGACATGATGGACACCGAGGACTCCCGCAGGGGGCCCTCCCGCGCCGCCCCGGCGGACCGGCTGTACCTGCTGCTCCTGCAGGGGAACACCTCCACGCTGGTGCCGTTGCCCCGGGAAGGGTCGGTGGTGATTGGCCGCGCGGTGGGGGCGGACGTGGTGGTGGAGGACGCGTCGGTGAGCCGCCAGCACGCGAAGGTGGGCGTGGCGGAGGGCGAGGCGTTCATCGCGGACCTGGGCAGCCACAACGGCGTGCGGGTCAACGGCGAGCGGGTGCAGGGGACGCGGCCCCTGGACGGCGGCGACGTGGTGACGCTGGGCAACGTGACGCTGGTGTTCCACCGGGGCGAGCGGCCCCTGCCGGAGCGGCGGGCGCTGGAGACCGAAGGGCTGCGGGCCCGGCTCTCCGAGGAGCTGGACCGGGTGCACAGCTCGGGCCTGGCGGTGAGCGTGCTCGCGCTGGAGGTGGAGTCCGCGCGGGTGCCGCAGGTGGAGCTGGTGCGGGCGCTGCACGGCGCGCTGCGGTTGATGGACGGGGTGGGACAGGTGGGTGGCACGCTGATGGTGCTGCTGCCGGACCTGTCCGGCGAGGAAGCGGAAGCGGCGGCGGCGCACCTGGTGTCGGTGCTCACGCCGCTGGCCGGGCGGGTGCGGGCG
>NZ_RAWF01000130.1:0-27581 GCF_003612075.1 Corallococcus sp. CA041A | reverse complement strand
GGTGTGGGGAACCTTCGCGCTTGCGGGGCAGGGGGGCAGGGCATATCCCTGGCGGCCACGTCCCCTATGAGCCTGCTTGAAGCCATCGTCCTGGGTCTGGTCCAGGGTCTCACGGAGTTCCTGCCCATCAGCTCCACCGCGCACCTGCGCATCGCGCCGGAGCTGTTCGGCTGGCCGGATCCGGGTGCGGCGTACTCGGCCATCATCCAGCTGGGCACGGTGGCCGCGGTGCTCATCTACTTCCGCAAGGACATCGTCGCGCTGGTGAAGGCGTTCGTCGTGGGGCTGGTGAGGCGGGACCCGTTCGGCACGATGGAGGCGCGGCTCGCGTGGTTCGTGGGCGTGGGCACGCTGCCCATCGGCATCTGCGGGCTCGCGTTCAAGAAGGTCATCGAGACGCAGTTCCGTTCGCTCTACGTCATCGCGGGCAGCCTCATCGTGCTGGCCATCGTGCTGTTCGTCGTGGAGAAGCGCGCGTCACACCAGCGCACCGTGGCGGACATGACGTGGAAGGACGGCATCATCATCGGCCTGTGGCAGGCGCTGGCGCTGGTGCCGGGGTCGTCCCGGTCCGGCACGACGCTCACGGGCGGCCTGTCGCTGGGGCTCAAGCGCGAGGACGCGGCGCGCTACTCGTTCCTGTTGTCCATCCCGGCGACGACGCTGGCGGGCATCTTCGAATTGAAGCACCTGCTGGAGGCCACGCAGCGTCCGTCGACGGTGGCCCTGGTGGTGGGGACGCTGGTGGCCTTCCTGTCGGGCATGGCGGCCATCGCGTGGCTGTTGAGCTTCCTGAAGCGGCGCACCACCTTGGTGTTCGTGGTGTACCGCATCGCGCTGGGCGTGCTGTTGCTGGGGCTGTTGCAGGCGAACATCCTCAAGCCAATGTCTGGCGTGGAGAACCTGGCGACGCCGGATGCGCCGACGAAGCCGCCGGTGGAGAAGCAGATCACGGACTGAGGAAGGGGGAGGTCGTGCGTGTGCAGGCCCTGTTCGATGCGCTGGAGACGCGGCTGACGGCGAGGCCGGCGCGGACGTTCGAGTGGAAGGGGCGGGCGCTGCGAGAGGCCGCGGTGCTGGTGCCCCTCTTCGAGCGGGACGGCGTGCCGCACGTGGTCTTCACGCGGAGGCCCGCCACCCTGCGCACGCACGCGGGGCAGTACGCGTTCCCGGGCGGGGGCCAGGAGGCGCGGGACGTCACGCCGCTGGAGACCGCGCTGCGCGAGACGGACGAGGAGCTGGGCGTCGCGCGCACCCACGTGCGCGTGCTGGGTCTGCTGGACGAGACGCCCACCACGTCCGCGTACCGCATCCGTCCCTACGTGGGCGTCATCCCGGGGGACGGGAAGTACGTGCCCAACCCGGCGGAGGTGGACCTGGTGCTGGAGGTGCCGCTGGTGCGCCTGCTGGACCCCTCCATCCTCCGGGTGGAGCGACACACGTGGGAGGGGATGGAGCACGACGTGCACTTCTACACGCACGGCGAGCACGTCATCTGGGGCGCCACGGGGCGCATCCTGCGCAACTTCCTGCAGTTCGTGGTGGAGGTGCCGGGCATCCACGACCTGCTGGACGCTCCCTCGCCTGCTGACCGCTGAACCGCGAAGTCCGTGCTGGCGGGCGGCCCTGGCGGAAGGTGCCTTGTCGCCCTGGAGGGCCGGTCCCACGTTCAGGGGGAAACCCTTTGAAAGGGCGGGACGTGGACGGTGGCAATGGGGCCGGGGGCATGGAGGTGAGGGAGGCCGCGCTGGTGGCGCTGGGAGAGGTCCTGCGCGCCAGGGGGTACGTCTTCACCACGGTGACTCCGGAGACGCACCGGCGGGTGAATGCGCGGCCGGGGGCGAAGCAGGCCCATTCAGTCCGGGACGTGTTCGGGTGGAGCCGTCCCTTCGGGCCGGGCGTGCTGGAGCCTCGGATGGTGGCGCTGCTGGAGGAGGCGGGCGCGCTGGTGGACTGCAAGGACGGGACGCACCGGAGCCGGGTGCGGTACTCCAGCCTGGGGGCGGGGCTGTATGTCCATTCCGCGTGGCCCACGTCGGAGCAGGACGCGGTGTTCTTCGGACCGGACACCTACCGGTTCTGCGCGTTGCTCCAGCGGGTGCCAGGCAGCTTCCGGCGAGTGGTGGACCTGGGGTGTGGCTCCGGAGCCGGAGGCCTGTCGGTGGCGGGGCGGAGCGCGGAGGTGGTGCTCGCGGACCTGAACCCGTTGGCGCTGGAGTTCTCGCGGGTGAACGCGAGGCTGAATGGCGCGCAGGGAGCCCAGGCGGTGCACTCGGACCTGCTGCGAGACGTGTCCGGCCGGTTCGATCTGATCATGGCGAACCCGCCGTACCTGGCGGATACGGACAAGCGCACGTACCGGGATGGTGGCGGCACGCATGGCACGGAGTTGTCCGTGCGCATCGTGCGTGAAGGCGTGGAGCGCCTGGAGCCGGGCGGCACGCTGGTGCTCTACACGGGCGCGCCGGTGGTGGACGGCGAGGATTTGCTGCGCACCGCGCTGGAGCCGGTGTGGCGAGCCGCGCCGCTCGCGGAGGTTCGCTACGAGGAGCTGGATCCGGACGTGTTCGGCGAGGAGATGGAGAAGGCGCCATACGCGGGCGTGGAGCGCATCGCGCTGGTGGCGCTGGTGGCGCGGCGGGGCTGAGTGCCGCGTCAGGGCTGACGGCTCACGTCGCAGCGACCGGTGGCCTGTCTCGCGAGGTCTTCCGCCACGGAGCGCAGCAGGCTCCCCAGGACTGGCGCGCCGGAGGACGAGGCCTCACCCTGGGTGAGCCACCGCGCCATGCGGCCCAGGCTCGTGGCCGTCACGACCTGGAGCCGCACCTCCACCTGCACGACGAAGTGCTCGTCCGCTCCGGGCCTTGAGTCCAGTGTCCAGGCCACGCGCTCCAGCTCCAGCGTGCCCACGCCTCCCGTCAGCTCGCGCCCGTCCAGCACGTAACCCTCGCGGGTGAACGCGAGCACCTGGGTGACTCGTGCGCTGTCCAGGTGCGCGTCGAACCAGAAGGAACGGCGCCGCCAGAGTGTCAGCTCCACCTCCAGCTTTCCCGCGAGTCCCAGCCGTACCAGCCGGTCCAGCTCCGGGGAGATGAAGGCGCGTGCCTCCGGCCGGACCATCACGCGCTTTCCGGAGAGCGTCGCGGTGCAGGCCGCGGACGCCTCTTCCGCGTGCGCTCCGGACGCGAGCAGGCCTGCCGCGACGACGAGCGCCGCGCCATGCCTGCTCTTTGTTGCGTGCCTTCCCATGGCTCAGAAGGTCCGGTTGAACAGCAGGCGCGCTTCGGGCGTGAGCTGGGCCTTTTCGTCGATGCGCCAGGCGGCCTCGAAGCGCACGGCGTCGCTGAAGTGGAAGCTGCCACCCAGGCCGAGCTGCGCACCCGACCACGCGTTCGCGGCATGCACCGCGCCCAGGTCCGCGAAGATGCCCAGGCCGTGCCAGCGGTACTCGGCGCTCGCGAGCACCGAGCTGTCGCCGCCTCGGAACTCCTTGAAGCCGAAGCCTCGCAGCGCGGTCCAGCCTCCCAGCGCCTCCTGCTTCTGGAGCGGCAGGTCGTGGCCCATCGCGGCTCGCAGGCGCAGGTTCAGGCCCGTGTGCCAGTTCATGGGCACGTCCATGGCGACGTCGCCCACCAGCTTCCAGAAGCGCGCATCCGCGCCGCCCGCGCCCGGGCCTTCACCCACCTCCAGCGTCACGAAGCCGCGCAGCGCGGGCTCTCGCTTCCAGTTCTTGTGGCGCTCGAAGAGGGACGTCTCCGGCGTGCGGAAGAGGGATCCCACGCGAGTGCCACGCTCCGCCGTGCCGCTGTACTCCAACCGCACCACCGCTGAACGGAACCGGCCCTCGTTCACTGGCGCGTTCGGGAACGGCGGGTCGTCGCTCCGGAAGAGGCTGAGCGGCGGCGTGAACGACTGGAGCGAACTCATCGTGTCACCGCGCACCTCCACGCCCGCGAGCCACGACTCCGCCCAGCGCCAGGTGGCGAAGGCCGTGAAGCCCTGACGGCGGAAGTAGTCCCGGTCCGGCCGGTTGATGAGGAACGAGTAGAAGTACGAGTCGAAGTCCCCCAGCCGCCAGCGGTCCAGCGTGTCGATGAAGTCGTGCACCTGCGCGCCGAGCTCCTCGATGCCCAGCGCGGGCAGCTGCACCTTGGCTCCGCCCAGCAGGTTGACGTGGCGCTGATTGCTGGTGCCTTCCGGATCGCCCGGGATGCGCTGCCCGCCCAGCCGCAGGGGGATGAAGAAGGCTCCCTCCAGCGTCGTGTGCACGCGGTCCCGCGAGTCGAAGATGCGCAGGCTCGCCGAGAGTCCCGGGGCGAAGCCCGTCACCTGCGTGTGCACGGGCAACAGGTCCACGTCCAGGTCCGGAGGACGCGGGCGCACGTGGACGATCAGCTTCTTCCCCTCCAGCGTGAGGCCGTCGCTCCCTGCGTCGACCTCTCCGAACATCCGGCTCCAGCCCACCTCGAACTCCACGCGCTCGTGGCGCCGCGACTCGCGACGGGGCTCCTCCTTCGTGCGGTAAAGCCGCGTGCCGTCGTCCTCGCGTTCCTCGACGATGCGCACGGTCGTGCGTTCGTCCTGAAGGTCATCGCTGTCCACCGCGCGCAGGAAGGGCAGCCGCGACTCCATGCGCTCCATGGCGCGGCGGGCATCACTCCGGAGGAAGACGTCGCCGGGCTCCAGGCCCAGGGCTTCACGCACGCGCGTGGCCATCGCGTCGTCCACGCCGCGCACCTCCACGGACTCCAGCTGGCCTTCATCCACCGTCACGACCAGCCGGCCTTCGGGGGACAGCGTGGCGGACACCGTCGCGAGCAGGTAGCCGTCGTCCTCACGAAGGGTCTTGAGGACCCGGTCGAGCGCGGCGTCCAGGCCTCCCAGCATGATGCCGGGGCGGAACGCGCCCTCCTCTCGTCGAGCCAGCCACGGACGGGGCGGTCGCGGCGCGGGGCAGGGGCTGACGACCCGCAGGGTCCCGTGGCGCTTGTGGACGCGCAGCGTGGTGACCTCGTCCTCGGCATCGTCCTCGTCGGAGGCAGGGGAGGACAGTTCGAACAGCGCTCCCCACAGTTCGTCGGGCCGGAGGTCCTGGAGGCCTTCGAACTCCACCGACGTGAGCGTGGGGTTCTCCTGCAAGGTCACTTCGAGCAGGGCCGGACCCTGATCACTGACGCGAACGCGGGGCTCCACGCGGGCGAAGAGGCCGGTGCGTGCCAGGCGATGCAGCAGGGACTGCACCTGCGTGGCCGTCAGGGGCCGCGAGTCTTCCGCGGGAGGCGCACCCACGAGCTTGCGGACCTGCGGATCCGTGAGCCGCTGGAGGCCGCGAAACTCCAGGCCCGCGGGCGTGAGTCCCCGGCCGTCGACCTCGACCTGCAGGGCTCCGAGGACCGTGGAGTCCGAGAGGTCGTCGTCATCCTTGTCGAAGCCCTCCGGGCACGTCGGGTAGCTCCAGTCCTCCGAGGCGGCTTCGCCCTCTGGTGGTGCGGTGGATGGGGAGAGGGCCACGGACGCGTCGGAGGTACCGGCATCCGGTGAGGGTTGGCCCAGGGCCGCGAGCGAGACGAAGCAGAGCGCCAGTGCGAGACGGTTCATGGAAGGCGGCAGGAGCATGCTCCGTTCCAGGTGCGGCCTCACCGCAAGTGCCCGGAACGACGGAGGGCGAGCAGCCGGGCGGATGTCATGGACACATCCTGATGTGTCGGGCGGTTGTGGCCGTGACATCGCGCGGCTCACGAAGAGACGGGCAGGCCCAGGGCCTTGATGCGCCGGTAGAGGTTGCCTCGGTCCACCTGGAGGATGCGCGCGGCCCCGGCGATGCTTTCGCCCTCGCGGAGCGCGGCGCGGATGAGGTCCCGCTCGAAGTCCTCCACGTGCTCGCGGTAGCTCTTGTCCCCCAACGTCGTGCGCGGCGCGGGCGCGGTGCCCGTGGGAGCCGACACCGCGTCCGGCCCCAGCTCCAGCGGACCATCACCCCGGAGCAGGTTCAGCCGTTCGATGACGTTGCGCAGCTCACGCACGTTGCCGGGCCACGGGTAGGCGCGCAGCGCGGCCTCCGCTCCTGGCGCGAGCACGAGCGGCGTCTTGGGACCCGCGAGTTCCGCCGCGAAGACGCGTGCGAGGGGCAGCAGGTCCTCGGAGCGTTCGCGCAGCGGTGGCAGGTGCAGGGGCAGCACGTTGAGGCGGAAGAAGAGGTCCTGCCGGAAGCGGCCCTCTTTCACCGCGCGGCCCAGGTCCTGGTGCGTGGCCGCGAGGATGCGCACGTCCACCGCCACCGGCAGCGTGCCTCCCAGCCGTTCCACCTGACGTGTTTCCAGGACTCGCAGCAGCTTGGCCTGGAGCTCCAGCGGCATGTCCCCCAGCTCGTCGAGGAACAGCGTGCCGCCCTGCGCCTGTTCGAAGCGGCCCGCGCGGCGCGCCACCGCGCCGGAGAAGGCGCCTCGCTCGTGGCCGAACAGCTCGCTCTCCAGCAGCGTCGAAGGAATGGCCGCGCAGTTGACCGCCACCAGCCGGCCTTTGCGCCCGGAGGCCTTGTGCAGCGCCTGCGCCACGCGCTCCTTGCCTGTCCCTGTCTCGCCGGTGATCAGCACGGCCGTGTCGCTGGGACCCACGCGCGCGATGAGCTGGCGCAGGGACTCCATGGCCGGGCTTTCGCCCACCAGGTTCCCCGGCTGTGCCAGCGCGTCCAGCAAGCGTTCGCGCTCCTCGCGCAGGGCGCCCAGGGCCAGCGCGTTGTGCAGCGCCGTGAGGAGCCGCTCGGGGGACGGAGGCTTCTCCACGAAGTCCGTGGCCCCCAGCTTCAAGGCCTGCACTGCTTCGGAAGGAGAGGCTTCGCCGGACAGGACCACCACCGGCACGGGCAGTGGCTTGGGCAGACGTGCCAGGAGCTCCAGCCCCGTCTCGCCCGGCATGCGCAGATCCAGCAGCATCAGCGCGGGAGGCGCGTCGGGCGCTTCGAGCAAACGCGCGGCCTCCGCCGTGGAGCGGGCCTCCACGGGGGTGAAGCCTCCGTCTTGGAGCAATCCACGCACGGCCCTCAGGACGCCGGGGTCGTCGTCGACGATGAGGATGCGGGCTCCGGTCTTCATGCGGCCACCTGGGAGGCGTCGGAAGGCAGCACCACCTGGGCCCGGGTGCCACCCTGGGCGCCCGGCTCCAATCTCAAGGTGCCGCCGTGCTCGTGGGCGATCTTCTGCGCGATGGGCAGGCCCAGCCCGCTGCCGCCGGGCTTGGTGCTGAACAGTCCTCGGGTGAGGACAGGGCCCTCCAGCACGCCCGGGACACCGCTGCCGCCATCGCTCACGGTGACGTGCACGCGGCCGTCCGCCGCTTCGTGTAGCGCGACGTGGACGGGAGGGGCGTTGGGTGGAGAGGCCTCGGTGGCGTTCTTCACCAGGTTGCCGAAGAGGCGGCGCAGCCCGTCAGGGTCCGCGCGCAGCGACACCTCCTCACCGGGGTCCAGCACCACGGGCACCGGCGAAGTGCCCGCGTACAGCGCGCACACCTCCGCGAGCAGTGGACGCAGCGCGACGTCCTGGAAGCGGGGGGCCGGCAGGCGCGCGAAGGTGGAGAAGCTCTGGGTCATGCGCATGAGCAGGTCCACCTCCTCCTGGAGGAGCGCCACCGCTTCGGCGAGGCGCGTCGGGTCTGGCAGGGTGCCGGCATCCTGCGGAGACAGACGCGCGAGCGACAGCCTCATTGCGGTCAGGGGGTTCTTCAGCTCGTGGGCGAGCGCCCGCGCCACGTCCTGCCACGCGGCGATCTGCTCGGCGGCCTTGAGGTGCTCGCGCTGGTCCAGCAGCTCCTGGCCCATGCGGTTGAACTGGCCCAGGAGGAACTGGAGTTCGTCACGAGCGGGCTCGGGGACGGGCAGGCGGACCGACAGGTCGCCTCGGGAGTAGGCCCGCATGCCCTCCAGGAGCGTGGCCATGGGGCGCGTGAGGACGCGGCCCAGGAGCACCGCGGACACAGCCAGCACGACGGCGGCGATAGCGCCCACCCCAGCGATGAACACGGGCACGCGGCGCACCAGGGCCCGCCGCGCCAGCTCCGCCTGCGCCAGGTTCAGCCGCGCCTCGTCGAGCGCATCGGGAGGCAGTCCCCGGCGGCTCAGCTCATCGGAGACGTTGTCGAGCACGGCCTCCACGGGCGCGATGGAGATGGAGAGCACGCGCTCCAGTACGCCCTGGGCGAGAGCACCCAGCAACGCCAATGGGATGAGGCCTGCGAGCAGCATCACCGCCAGCAGGCGTCGGCGGAAGCGGAACGGAGGCGGGGGAGGGCCCACGGATGGCGCACGGCTCATGGCGAGCTGTTCATATCGCGGGGCGTGCATCGTTCGCGCGGTTGGGGACTCATGATGGGATGTCACTACCGGCTCATGCAGGGCCGGATGTCGGAAATCCCCATGCGCCATTCCCTGATGTCGCTCGCGTTGGCTGTCGTCTTCCTGGTGGCCGGACCCGCTCAGGCCCGTGACTCGCTCCGCGAGCGCATCGACGCGTTCGTGCGCGCGGAGCAGAAGCGGCTGGGTGTGCCGGGGCTCGCCGTGGGGGTGGTGAGTCACGGCCGGGTGGTGCTCGCGAAGGGGTATGGCTTCGCGAACCTGGAGCACCAGGTCCCGGTGGGGACGGACACGCTCTTCCAGTCGGGGTCGGTGGGGAAGATGTTCACCGCGACGGCGCTGATGCTCCAGGTGGAGGCGGGGCGCGTGGCGTTGTCCGACAGCGTGACGAAGTACTTCCCGGATGCGCCCGCGACGTGGAAGCCCATCACGGTGCGCCACCTGCTGACGCACACGTCTGGCATCAAGGACCTGGAGGGGCTGCTCGACGAGCGCAAGGACTACACGGAGCAGGAGTTCGCGGAGTTCATCTACAAGCTGCCGCTGGAGTTCCCGGCGGGGCTGAGGTGGAACTACAGCAACTCCGGCTACGTGCTGCTGGGCCTCCTGGTGAACCGCGTCGCGGGCATGACGTATCAGGAGGTCCTGGGGCGCCAGGTCTTCAAGCCCGCGGGCATGAAGACAGCGCGAGGCATCAGCGAGGCGGATGTCATCCCGAACCGCGCGGCGGGCTACGAACTGGTGGGGGGCGTGGTGAAGAACCAGCAGTGGGTATCGCAGTCGTTGAACACGACGGGGGACGGCGCGCTCTACTTCTCGCTGAAGGACATGCTGGCCTGGGAGGAGGCGGTGGCGAAGCGGGCCCTCCTGACGCAGGACAGCTGGCGGGAGGTGTTGTCGCCAGTGAAGCTGAACAGCGGTGCCAGCCAGCCGTACGGCTTCGGCTGGGAGGTGCTGGAGCGCAACGGTCAGCCGCTGCACAGGCACACGGGATCGTGGCAGGGATTCCGGACGGCCTATTCACGCTTCCTGGGGGATGAGCTGTCCATCGTGGTGCTGGCGAACCTGGACAAGTCGAACCCGGCGCTGCTCGTGGAGGGCATCGCGGCCATCGTGAATCCGGCGCTCGCCGTGCCGCCGCTCAAGCCCATTCCGGACACGGAGCCGGAGGTGACGGCGAGGCTCACGGAGCTGCTGGAGAAGACGCGCCAGGGCGCCTGGGAGCCGTCGATGTTCGCCTACGTGCCGGCCAGGTACTTCGAGGATGCAGGTCCGTACTTCCGGTCCGTGTTGCAGGGGCTTGGGGCCGCGGGGCCGCTGGTGCTGGCGAACCGTGAGACGCGAGGCGACGACCGCATCTACACGTACCTGGTGCAGTTCGGCGCCGCGACGTGGCGGTACCGCGTGGGGCTGAGCCCTGACAATCGGGTGACCTTGCTCACCCTCCAGGCGAACTGAAGCGGTGGGGTAGGCTCGGAGGGACAGCGCGTCTCGCCGAGGCGTGATGGAGGTTCCAGTGCTGAAGCCGCATCACTTGCTCCTCTGCGTCTCGCTCCTTCAGGACGGAGGAGCGACACGCCCGCCTACTGTCGAAAAAGGCATCCAGTGGCCTAACAACCTTCAGCCCCTGGCAACCCTGGACGGCCCCGCGGTCCTGGCCGCGCACGCCGCGTTGCAGCGGGTCCTCTCCCGGTACCCCAAGGAGTACGCCAAGAGCTGTGCCTTCTCGGCGAAGGGGATGGAGGTCATCGTGGGCGAGGAGCGAGGGCTGTACTTCGTCCGCATCAAGCCACGGCCCGATAAGTGCGGATGGGCACCCGGTACCGTGCTCGGGTTCGACGTGTTCGAACTGTACGCCGTCTCACCCGAGGGAAAGGTGTTGGCGCGGTATCCGTCCATGCCCTGAATGTGTGAATCAGGGCTGGTAGGGATATCGCGTGATGTCTCCGTCTGGAGAGATCGCGTACAGCTCGAACCAGTCCGTTTCGAGGCCCGTGACACCTGGACCGAAGCCGGGGCACCTGTCCACGCGGCGATTGACGCGAGCGAAGTACCAGCCCGCCTCCTGACCGATGACGACTTCCAGTGCCTTGGCGGAAAAGGCGCACTGCCCCGCGGACTCCTTCGGAAATCGCTTCAGCGCTTCTTCCAGGGCTGCATGCGCGGCCTGGATGGCGGGCCCTTCCAATGTCGCAAGCGGTTGCAGGTCATCCCCAGGCCAGGGAATGACAGCTGGCTCGACCGGCTTCGCAGGCTGCGCCCCAGCGCACGCGATGCCCAGCCCCGCGATGCCAATCCAGAAGAGTTGTCGCCGGAAAGAACCCATCCGGCACAAGCCTACTCAGAACTGCAGATACACGTACGGCCGGGTCTCCAGCGTGGACAGCTGGCGGATGCCCAATCCCAGGAGCACCAGCACCACCGCTCTCGCGGGTGCGGGCATCTTGAGGAACACGAGCGCCGCGGTGTCGTAGAGCTTCATCGGTACCGCGTGCGCGAGGACCGCGATGGCCAGCATGCTCCACACCAGCGGACCCACGTTCGCCAGGCCGGGGATTCCCGCCAGCATCCGGGCGTAGAACTCACCCGCGTGTGCCATGTCCGGCGCTCGGAACACCACTCGCGTCAACACCACCAGCGTGAACGTGGCCAGCATCCCGAACGCCACGCGCGCCGGGCCCGGCTCCTGCTGCTTGCCCTTGAACCACCACCAGCACCGCACCCCGCACAACGCCACGCCGTGCACCGCGCCCCAGACCGCGAAGCGCCAGTCCGCCCCGTGCCACAGGCCTCCCAGCACCATCACCATCATCAGGTTGAAGCACACGCGCGGCTTCGACCGGCGGTTGCCGCCCAGCGGGATGTACAGGTAGTCCCGCAGCCATGACGACAGGCTCATGTGCCAGCGGTTCCAGAACTCGAACAGGTTCTTCGCCAGATACGGCCGCGCGAAGTTCTCCGGGAACTTGAAGCCGAACAGCGACGCCACACCAATCGCGATGTCCGAGTACCCCGAGAAGTCGTAGTACAGCTCCAACGTGTACGCGACCGCCGCCACCGCGCACTCCGCCGACGAGTACGCGTGCGGACTGCCGAACACCGGATCCACGATGCCGCTGCCCAGCACGTCCGCGATGACCAGCTTCTTCACCAGCCCTACGGCGACGCGGAACAACGCCTTGTTCCCGTCATCCGACGACAGCGTGGGCACTTCCCGGAAGTGCGCCATCAACTCCGACGCGCGGACAATCGGCCCGCTCAACACCCGCGGGAAGAACAGCATGTAGAGCAGGTGCTCCACGAACGAGTGCTCGGAGCTCGCCTTCCCCCGGTACACGTCCACCGTGTAGCTGATGGCCTGGAACACGAAGAACGACAGGCCCACCGGCAACAGGAAATGGAAGGGCTCCGGCCGCACCTCCACGCCCCAGGGCCCCAAGAGCGACGACACCGTCCTGCGCAACAGCTCCAGGTACTTGAAGCCCGCCAGCAGCCCCAGGTTGGAGACGATGGACAGCACCACCAGCAGCTTGCGCAGCCCCGGCCGCTCCGTGCTCCCCATCCCCTTCACCAGCAGGTGATCCACCGTCACGCCGGCCAGGAAGATGAACAGCGGCACCAGCTTCACGACCAGCTCGCCCACGGGCATCCCGCCCACGAACGCGGTCAGCGGCACCTGCAGGAACGACACGTAGACCATCAGGCTGGCCGCCAGCAGCAACAGCATCCGCGGCCAGTAATGCCGGTGCACCGCCCAGTAGAGCGCGAACACCACGATGACGAAGACGACGTACTGGAGGCTGTGGGACAGCACGGCTCAGGGCGCTCCCGCGGCGGAGGCTGTCGGCTCGCCGCCCTTCTTCGTGGACTCGTACGCCGCCATCAGGTCCTTCACGAACGCGTTCGCCAGCACCGCGTAACCCTGCGGCGTCAGGTGCACCCCGTCCGCGTGGCCCAGCGGCTCCGGCTGCCGCTGCCAGCGCTGCATGGAGCGCTCACCGCCCATCGCCGCGCGCGCGGACCAGTACGCACAGCCGGCGTCCTTCGCCACCTGCGGCAACGTGTTCAGCACCTTCGCCAGCGAAGGCGCCTCGTCCCACTGGCCGTTCGCTTCCTGCTGGAGCCGGTCCGTGGGCCCGATGACCAGGCACTCCGCGCCCGTCGCCTTGCGCATGCGCGCAATCAACGCCGCGTAGTCCTGGCGCAGCCCGTTCGCGTCCAGCCCCGGCAGCTCCGCCTCGTTGGTGCCGTACCAGAACACCAGCAGGTCCGGACGACGCGCGGTCAGCTGCGCGTCCATCGCTGGCGCATCCATGTCCCGCGCCGTGAAGGCCGTGGAGCCAGGCAACCCGAGCGCGTCGTACACCAGCCCCGGCACGTCGTACTCCAGCGACGCACCCAGCACCGTCGCGCTCCCGCCACCCTCCGGCACCTTCACCTGGACCGAGTGCGCCACGCCCATCACCGGGAACGAACGGATGCGCACCGTGGGCTGCGTCAGCGGCTCCGGCGGCGGTGCTTCCGGAGGAATTTCTTCACCGTCCACCGTGATTTCAGGCGCCGCGGCCCCTGGCGCGTCCAGCGCGTACAGGTCCAGCCGGCCCTGGCGGTTCTTGTCCTCCGCGCAGCCTTCGCAGAAGGAGATGCCCAGGCTCGCGCCGGGCGCTCCCACCGCGCGGATTCCGGTGAGCCCCCAGATGCTTCCGGAGACGCCTCCGGGCGTGCTCTTCGCGTCCTCCACCGTCCACGCACCGTCCAGCGTGCGCGTCACGCGTGCCCCCTCCAGCCGGGAGGATGGCTTGCCCGCGGCGATGAAGCCCCGGCCCGCGTCACCGAAGCGCTTCGTCAGCGCGTCGCGGACCTTGTCGGAGAAGTAGTGCGCCGCCGTGTGCGACGCGCCCAGCTGCGCGATGCCCACTCGCAGCTTCGCGCCGGACTCCCGGCGGGCCAGTGATTCGAACGTGCGGCGCAGCGAAGGGGCCGCGTTCTGCAGGCCGGTCGTGTCCGTGCCCGGCAGCCGCGGCGGATGCGTGCGCGCGAAGGCCCGCTGCAACGCCAGGTCGAACAGGTGGCCCAGCAGGTTGGAGCCGCGCACGCGCGGGTGCACCAGGTCCTCCAGCATCAGGCCGGACTCCAGCCACTTGAGCGCGGAGCCCTCGCCGCCCATCGCCGCCAGCGTGTCGTAGAAGGCGCAGCCTCCCGCGCGCGCCTCCTCGCGGAACACCTCCGACACCTCCGCCGAGTGCCGGCGGGTGATCAGCTCGCCGCTCAGCGTGCGCACGCCCGCGTCGATGGGCGACATGACGAGGCACGCCGCGTCCGGCACCGACGTGCGAACGCGCGACACCAGCTCCTTCATCTGCGAGCGGACCTCGTCCAGCGTGGTGCGGTCGCGCGAGAGGAAGAACGCCTCGTTGCCGCCCACCATCAACACCACCAGCGACGGCTTGCGGTGCTTGAGCTGCGCACGGAACGCCTGGGGCTGCGCGCGCAGGTACACCTCCGCCATGCCGCCCAACAGGCCCACCGTGTCGTAGACGACGCCCGGCGTGCCCGACTCCACCGACACGCCGTGCAGCTCCGTCTTGCCGCTCGTGGTGAGCGTCAGCGTCTTGGCGCCTTCTGGAATCTTGAGCCGCGCGAAGGCCGCTTCCGCCTTGGATCCGAACGCGCGCGTCTGGATTCGCTGCGTGTTCTTTCCGTCCACCGCCACCTGCACGGAGCCGTTGGCGGGCTGGGCCAGGAAGAACAGCTCCGCCTCGCGCGCGCCCTCCACGGAGTAGCGCGTGGACTGCGCGGGGCCGCTCGTGGAGAAGGCCACGCCCGTCCAGCCCACGCGGTCCTTGGGCCAGTGCGTGTCCACCAGCCGCTCCATCTTCCATCCATCCGTGCTCGCGGTGCCCGCGCGCGTGGCGCGGCCTGCGCTCGCCAGCCGGTGGATGTAGAGGAAGCCCGGACCGCCCGAACCGAAGCGCTCCTGGAGCCGGTCGCGCACCACGTCCGTGACGTAGTCGGAGGCGATCAGCGAATCGCCCAGGTGCACCACCCGCACCGGCGTGCGCCGCGCGTCCGCGCGCAAATCTCCCAGCGCCTTCATGAACGGCGCCAGGCCGTCCTCTTCACACGTTCCGTCCGCGCGCGTCTTCCGGCAGTTGAGCTCGATGTCCACGTGCTTCGCGCCCATGCGCTCGCGCAGCGCTTCCAGCTCCAGCGCGGTCGCCAGCGTGGGGGCGCTCAGCTCCTCCAGCCCGATGCCGGGCACGGCCGGGGCTTCCCCCACCTGCGGGCCCGCCTTCGGATCCGTGTCGTTGGCGGCGGTGTCCGCTTCCGCGACCGCGGTGGGCGGAGCGTCCGGGACCATGGTGTCCGAGGGCGGGCGCGGAGCCTTCACGCCGCGCAGGGACGCGGGCAGCACGAGCGCCGCCAGCTTGGGCCCGAGCGAACCTTCCTGACGGAGGCTGGGGAGGGGGCGGAACTTCTCCGGCAATGGCGCCAGGGACAACCCCACCGCCAGCAGCACGGTGAAGGCCAGCGTCCATCCGGTGGATGTGGGCTTGAGGCTCAACGCCGGGGCATGAGACTGGCTTTTTGGGGACGGGTCAAAACTCTGCCCACATTGTCGCGCCCCATCCCTCGGAGGGTAGGCGGCCGGGCCCCCTTCCTCCGCTGGCGCGACGCGCTATGGTGCGCCGCCGTGCGCGCCAGGCCATGGGCCGGCGTGCGCCCCTAGGAGCTCGCACCCGTATATGGCCCTCTACCCCGTCATCATGGCCGGAGGCTCCGGCACCCGCTTCTGGCCGCTGTCCCGCCAGGCCCGTCCGAAGCAGTTCCTCCCGCTGGCCTCCAAGCAGCCGCTGCTCACCGACACCGCCCAGCGCCTCAAGGGCCTGGCGCCGGTGAAGAACACCTTCATCGTGTGCGGCCCCGTGCACGCGAAGACGGCGCTGAAGCTGGTGAAGGGGCTGCCCAAGGGCAACCTCCTGGTGGAGCCCGTGGCGCGCAACACCGCGCCTGCCATCGCGCTCGCCGCGCTCCAGGTGGCCGCGCGCGACCCGAAGGGCGTGCTCGCGGTGCTGCCGTCGGATCACCACGTCGCGGACGTGAAGGGCTTCCAGCGCACGCTCGCGGAAGCGGCGCGCATCGCGGAAGGGGGCCACATCGTCACGCTGGGCATCAAGCCCGCGCGCCCGGAGACGGGCTACGGCTACATCCAGGTCGGTGCCGCGCTGGACGGCGGCGGCCGCCGCGTGAAGGCGTTCAAGGAGAAGCCCGACCTCAAGACGGCGCAGGAGTACCTGGCCGGCGGCGACTACCTGTGGAACGGCGGCATCTTCGTCTTCCGCGCGGACGTGATGCTGGAGGCTTTCAAGCAGCACATGCCGGAGATGCAGAAGGGCCTGGACGCGCTCCAGAAGGCCGCGGGCAAGCGCACCTTCCCCGCCGTGCTCAAGCGCGTGTTCCCCAAGCTGCCCTCCATCTCCATCGACTACGGCGTGATGGAGAAGGCGGAGAACATCGCGGTGCTGGACGGCGACTTCGGCTGGTCCGACGTGGGCTCCTTCGCCGCCATCCCGGAAGTGCGCCCCGCGGACGCGCAGGGCAACGTCGTCTCCGGCGACGCGGTGCTGGTGGACTGCACCAACTGCGTGGTGCTGTCCGACAAGCGCACGCTGTCCGTCGTGGGCATGCACGACGTGGTGGTGGTGGACTCCGGTGACGCCGTGCTCGTGGTCCCCAAGGACAAGAGCCAGGACGTCCGCAAGGTCGTCGAGGCCCTCAAGGCCCGCAAGCGCACCAAGCTGCTGTAGGTCTGGAGGCGACTTCGCCTCCTGTTTCACCCCACACATTTCTTCCCGGGGCTCCCTGTCGTTTCTACAGGGGGCCCTGGTTCGTTTTGCGGGGTTTGCTGGCACTCGCGGGTGTTGGAGTGTCGCGGTCCGGACGAAAGCGGGCCCCGGGCACGAGGCGCGCGGGTTGCAAGTCCATCCCGGGTCCGCCCCATTTCCGGGGCGACAGGCGGGGATGGCGATGGGCTGCAAGCGCTGCGTGGGCGAACACCGGGATGGGGAGGCGTGCCCCGTCGCTGCCCGGCCTCCGGTGTCGGGGGATTCGCTGGAGGGTCAGCGGCACGGGCCGCTGATGCTGAAGCGCCGGCTGGAGGTGGGGGCGGTGGCGTCGCTGTACCTGGCGGAGTACGTGCCCACTGGCCACCGCTTCTCCGTGAAGGTGCTGCACGCGCACCTGTCGGCCCGTCCCGCCGTGCGCGCGAGGTTCATCGCGGAGGCGCTGGCGCAGCGCAACGTCGTGCACCGCCACGTGGCGCGCGTGCTGGACGTGCGCCCCGGTCCGCAAGGACTGCCCTGCGTGCTGCAGGAGGCGCCGGAGGGCGAGTCGCTCAGCGCGATGCCCCTGCCGCTGTCTCCGGCCGAGGTGGGCGAGGTGTTGGATCAGGCGCTCGCGGGGCTGGAGGCGGCGCACGCGCGGGGTCTGGTGCATGGGGACCTCACGCTGGATTCGATGTTCATCACGCGCGACGCGAAGGGCGAGCGGCGCGTGCGGGTGCGGGACTTCGGCGCGGGCGCGGTGCGGGAATCGGCGCTGTCGCTGGAGGAGCGCACGCAGGGCGTGACGGTGGGCTCGCCCACGTTCATGGCGCCCGAGCAGTGCGAGGGGATGAACCGGAGCCCTCGCGCGGATGTGCATGCGATGGGCGTGGCGGGCTACCTGCTGGTGACGGGCCGGCTGCCGTTCGGCCTGGGGCGCTCCGCGGATGTGACGCTGTTCCCGCCGCACGCCATCAATCCGAACGTGCCGCCCGCGCTGTCCACCGTGCTGCTGCGCGCGCTGGCCGCGAAGCCGGAGGAACGGTTCGACAGCGCGTGGGCCTTCCGCGTCGCGCTCGCGGAGGCGCTGGGCCTGAAGGCGCCGGTGCGCAACGCGTTCGCGGATGCTCCCGAGGATGTGTCCGATGTGGTGGAGGTGGTCGCCACGGCGAAGGAGTCTGCCGAGACGCACGGCGCGGCGGACGACTTCGACATCGTGGAGGACGTGCCTGAATGGGGCATGGCCGCCTCGTCCGTGGGGGATGCGGCGTTGCGCGCGGCGCATGGCGTGCCGTCCAACGTCCGTCCCGGTGAGGGGGACATGCGCGCGGAGGTGGCCGCGTTCTGGGCTTCCGCCGTGGCGCTGCTGGGGTCCGCCGAACCGGAGCTGCCGGCCGAGGGCTACGTGCCCAACGCGCCGGCCAAGACGATGAAGCTCGGCATCGTCACGCCGAACTCCCTCCAGGCCACCGCGCCCATCCTGCTGGTGGATCCGGCCTCGCCCCTGGACGTCATGGCGCAGCCCTCGGTGAACCCCACGTCCACGCTGGGCGCCGCGGCCATCCCGTTCATGACCCTGGCGCCGTCGCTGGAGCCCGTGTCCATTCTGTCGCCTCCGCCCATTCCGCTGGTGGACGTCGTCGATGACGCCGCGCCCATTCCGCTGGTGAACGCCGTGCCGCCCCTGGAGGCCTCCGCGCCCCGCACGGACGCGCCCACGGACCTGCGCGTGCGCCTGGGCCTCACGCCGGGCGAAGTCCTCCAGTCCGTCTCCGTGAGCGACGTCGCCCCCGAGGGCCTCTTCGCCGAGTGCCAGGGCTCACTGCCCCCGCTCGCCGCGCGGCTGACAGTGGAGGTGTCCTTCCGGGGCGAGACGGCCCTGGGCGCCTGCGACGTCGTCCGCCACGTCACCTTCGACGAGGCGCGCACCTGGAACGTGCCCGCGGGCGTCTTCGTCCACTTCTCCGACGAGTTCCCCGCGCTGGGCCGGCTGCTCTCCCGCGCCCTCATGGAGGACGCGGAGCCCGCGCCCGACGGGGAGCTTGCCCGCATGCTGTCCCGCGCGGAGGCCGTCGCCCGGGACCCCTACACGCTGCTGGGCGCGAAGCACGACGCCGACTTCGGCGACATCCACCGCCGCGCCCAGGCCGCCCTGCGCCGCCTGCTCGCCTTCCAGCACCGCCCGCTGCCTACCGTGCAGCGCCAGGCCCTGGACGCCCTGCGCGTGCGCGTGCTGGCCGCGCAGCGGATGCTCGGCGATCCGCTCTCCCGCGTGGGCTACGACGCCACCCGGGGCAACGTGAGCGGCCTTGCCCGCTGCGTCGCCGCGGGCGTCCCGGAGCCCACCATGGAGGCCCTGCGCAGCGCCTTCCTCGCCGCCCGTCCGGAGGTGGAGAAGAAGGCCCGCGCCCTCTTCACCCAGGGACATGCGTTGGAGGTCCAACGGGCTGTTCCCGCCGCGCTGGAGCGCTACGCGGAGGCCCTCAAGCTGGACCCGCTGAACACGTCCTGGCTGAAGCACTACCAGTCGCTGCTGCGGCGGGTGCCAGCAGGCTCCGGAGCCGGAGCCGGTGCCCAGGCCAGCGGGGCCATGGTCTGATGGGGGCCATCAGCCCTCGCCGGGGGTAGGTTCCGCCCTCCCAGGGGGGCCGGGCGTTCAACAGTCAGCCGGGCCCGTTCGGGCGTGTGCAGCCCCCAGGCCCGCTCGTGTAGTGTCCGACGCCTTCCGTTACGCCCTCCCGGTTCCTGTCGAGGGTGGGGACACTGCCATGAACGCGCACATCTTCCGCGAGTACGACATCCGAGGCCTGGTGGACAAGGACCTCACCATCGAGGTGGTGGAGCTCCTGGGCCTGGGTCTGGGCACCATGATCCGCCGCAAGGGCGGCACCTCCATCGTGGTGGGCCGCGACTGCCGCGAGTCCTCCACGCGCTTCCGCGACGCGCTCGCGAAGGGCCTCACCGCCACCGGCCTGGACGTCTACGACGTGGGCGTGGTGCCGACGCCGCTGACCTACTTCGCGGCGAACACGCTGCCCGTGGACGGCCTGGCGATGATCACCGGCAGCCACAACCCGAAGGAGTTCAACGGCTTCAAGATTGGCGCGGGCAAGACGACCTTCCACGGCCCCGAAATCAAGGAACTGCGCCGCCTCATCGAGGCCAAGGACTTCGCGACCTCGAACAAGCCCGGCAAGGTCACGCCCTTCGACATCATCACGCCCTACAACCACTTCATCCGTCAGACGGTGAAGGTGGGCCGCAAGGGGATGAAGATCGTGATCGACGCGGGCAACGGCACGGGCGGCGCCATCGCGGTGCCCCTGTTCGAGAGCATGGGCTTCGACGTGGTGCCCCTGTTCTGCGAGATGGACGCGGACTTCCCCAACCACCACCCGGACCCCACGGTGGTGGAGAACCTCCAGGACCTCATCAAGAAGGTGAAGGAGGTCAAGGCGGAGGTCGGCATCGCGTACGACGGCGACAGCGACCGCATCGGCGTCATCGACGACCAGGGCAACGTGCTCTGGGGTGATCAGCTGATGGTGCTCTTCAGCCGCTACGTGCTGAAGGAGTCCCCGGGCGCGGCCATCATCGGCGAGGTGAAGTGCAGCTACACGATGTACGACGACATCGCGAAGCACGGCGGCAAGCCCATCATGTGGAAGGCGGGCCACTCGCTCATCAAGTCGAAGATGAAGGAGGAGCACGCGGAGCTGGCCGGCGAGATGAGCGGCCACATCTTCTTCAAGCACCGCTACTTCGGCTTCGACGACGCGGTGTACGCGTCCGCGCGCCTGCTGGAGATTTTGACGCACGAGAAGCAGTCCATGTCGCAGCTGCTCTCCGACGTGCCGAAGACCTTCGCCAGCCCCGAGCTGCGCTTCGACACGACGGAGGAGAAGAAGTTCGCCATGGTGAAGCGCGCCACGGAGATTCTCCGCGACGCGGGCCACAAGGTGGTGGACGTGGACGGCGTGCGCGTGACGTTCGAGGACGGCTGGGGCCTCATCCGCGCGTCGAACACGCAGCCCATCCTGGTGCTGCGCTACGAGGCCAGCACGGAGGCCCGCGTGAAGGAGATCCAGGCGCTCATCGAGAAGACGGTCGCCCAGGCGCAGAAGGAAGTCGGCGCCTGAGCCTTTCGCGCTCCACGCGAAGCACACGCACGTAAGGGAGGGAGCTGGACATGCCGACGCTGGGAATCGACCTGGGCGGGACGTTCGCCCGGGCCGCGGTGGTGGACGGGAAGGGTGAAATCCTCGCGAGCGCCAAGGTGGCGGTGCAGGACCGCAAGCCGCAGGGCGTGGTGGAGACCATCGCCCAGGCGGCGGAAGAGGCGGTGAAGCAGTCCGGCGTGAAGGTGGACGGCTGCGGCGTGGGCGCGGCGGGGCAGATCCACAAGGACACGGGCGTCATCTCCGTGGCGCCCAACCTGGGCTGGCGTGACGTGCCGCTGGCGGCGATGTTGACGAAGCGGCTGGGCTTCGACGTGAAGGTGGTGAACGACCTGTCCGCGGCGGCGTGGGGCGAGCTGCACGCGGGCGCGGGTCGCGGTGCCCATGACATCCTGGTGGTGTTCGTGGGCTCCGGCGTGGGCAGCGCCATCATCGCGGACGGGCGGCTGGTGCAGGGCGGCGGCGGCGTGGCGGGCGAGCTGGGCCACATCAAGGTGGTGCCCGGCGGCCGGCTGTGCGGCTGCGGTGAGCACGGCTGCCTGGAGGCGTACGCGGGCGGCCACAACCTCATCGCGCAGACGAAGGAACTCCTGGCGTCCGGCGGCTCGCGCGTGCTGGAGACGCTGGCCCACGACGACCCGGACACCATCACCCCGGTGACGCTGGAGACGGCGGCGGAGGCGGGGGACGCGAAGGCCAAGGAGATCCACGACCGCGCGGCGCGGTTCCTGGCGCTCGCGGTGGCCAACTACGTGACGGTGCTCAACCCTTCGCGCCTGGTGCTGGGCGGCGGTGTGCTGACGCACTGCCCGGGCATCAAGCGGCAGGTGCTGGACGGCGTACAGCAGTGGTCGTCCCGCGTGTCGCGCGAGGGCCTGCTCATCGCCGACGCGGAGCTGGGCGATGACAGCGGCATCATCGGCGCGGCGCTGCTGGTGAAGTGAGGCTTCTGGCGCGGGTGGAGCCTGCTCCCCCGCGCCATGCAGGTCCCGTCAGGGCGCTCGCGGCGCGAAGCCGCTGCCATGCGATGCGGCTCGCGCCACGCAGGTCCCGGAGCGCTACGGCTGCTTCGGCGCGGTCTTCGGAGCTGGTTCCGCGCTCGTGAAGACGAGCTTCGAGATGCGCCCTTCTTCACCCACGGCCCAGGCGGTGTCCTGCTTGCGAGGCGGCGTGGACACGGAGTGGAAGCCGGTGGTGTCCAGCGGCTCCCAAGTCCTGCCCGTGTCCTTCGACACGTCCGAACCCGTGGGCCCCACGGTGATGAGCCACATCTTCTTCTCGGGCGTGAACGGGGCCACGCAGGAGCGGTAGCCCCCGGGCGGCGTGCCCGGCACGGTCCACTTGCGCTTGCCCGCGTCCACCGTGAGCGCCGCGTTGCCGGTGGCGACCTCCGGCTGCTTGTAGTTGCCGCCCACCGCGACGCCCGCCATGGAGCTCCAGAAGTAGAGCGAGAACACGCCCGCGCCTTCACCCGTGGCCAGCGGCGTGGGCGCGATGCCCCAGGTCTTGCCCCGGTCCGCCGAGTGCAGCACGCGCGCGATGGAGCCCCCCAGCCCGAACCAGACGTGGGACTTGCCGTACACCGCGATGCTCGTGCCGCTGGCGGCGAAGCCCGCTTCACCCTCGAGCGCGGCCGGCAGTGCCCCTTGCGGCACGGGCTTCCACGTCGCGCCGCCGTCCTCCGTGGTGATGACGACGAAGTGCCTTTCCACCGGGTCGCTGAACGCGATGCCGTGCTGTTCGTCCCAGAAGGCCATGCCGTTGAAGAAGGCCCCGGGCACGGTGTTGGTGAACTGGAGCGTCCAGTGCGCGCCGCCGTCCGTCGTCTTGTAGATGCGCGACTTGTCACCCGCGCCAATGGACAGCACGTAGGCGGTGCGGTCGCTGAAGGCATCCACGTCGCGGAAGTCCAACCCGTCCGCATCCGGCACGGGGGCTCGCGTCCACGTCTTTCCACCATCCGTGGTGCGCACGACGGTGCCCTTGTCGCCGCTGGCCCACGCGACGCGGCTGTCCACCGCGCTCACGCCGCGCAGCCGCACCGTCGTCCCGCTCGCCTGCGGCTCCCACTTCATGTCCGCGCTCCCCAGCGCCAGCCACGTCGCCAGCCACACCGCTCCCATCGTCATGCGCCGCTGCCTCCCGCGTGTTCGTCCGCGATGGAGGGACGCTAACTCAGCGCCGCTCGGCGGTGCTCGCGGCGTCGGGCAGCGAGGTGTCCTCGTGGACGAAGGCGATGCGGCACTTGTCCAGGTCGGGGCCGCAGGCGCGGTCCAGGTCGCCGCGCGTGTCGCAGCCCGGGCGCTCCTCGCAGGTGTCCGGCAGGAAGGCCCAGACGAACTGGAGCACGTTGCCGCCACGGCCCTCCGGCAGCGCGTTGAGGAAGTCCTGCTTCCGGTCCTCGAACAGGTGCGCCAGGCGCACGGTCTTGTCCTCCAGCTTCACGTTCCGCGCATCCCCCACGTACTGGCGGCTGGCGTCGTTGAGCTGGGCGTCCAGGAACTCCGGCTGATAGGGGGCGCCGTCCAGCCGGGGCCCGCCGCGCGTCCCCCGGAAGAGGGCGAAGTGCACGCGCGGGTCGGCGTACTCGCCCAGGAGGATGCGCTGCTCCAGGGCGTACAGCGTCAGCCGCTCGCCGCCCACCGGCCACGTGCGGCCCCAGTAGAAGCGGCCGAACCAGGACGCCTCCACGCCGGCCGGGTAGCGCTCCACGAGCTGCAGGAGCACCAGCGCGTTGTACGCGTTGATCCAGTACGCCAGCCCGTCCTCGGGCGACGGGAAGAGCTCCGGCTTCCGGTGTGGCGACACCGCCGCGAGCGACGCGACGAAGCGCTCCAGCACCGCGCGGTCACGCCGGAGGCCCTCGAAGTCCAGGTCCCCGCTGGGGCGCACGTGGCTCAGCGCCTGCGCATAGTCCGTGTAGCTGAAGGGCCCTGCTGCTGGGGGCACCGGCGCCGGCAGTGCGCCGCGCACGTACAGCCATGCCCCCGTGGCGAGCGCCACCAGCACGGCCATGGTCGCCACGGCGAACCAGCGCGCACGGCGGCGGGGAGGGACGGGAGCTTTCACGGCCGGGCAGTCTATGCCACCCGCGAGGCCGGCCTCCCACACCTTCAGGTCTTCGTGCGACCCACCGGGGTCCACCGCGACAGCCCGCTATACTGCTGGCGCCATGGAGCCTACCCCCGACGTCGTCAGGCATTTCCATCCGGTGCTCCCCTCCCGTCAGCTCCGCCGCCAGCCCGTCCGGGTGGAGCTTGCGGGCCACGCCTACGCGCTCTTCCGGGACGCCTCCGGCAAGGCCGCGGCGCTGTCGGACGCGTGTCCGCACCGCTTCGCGCCGCTGTCGAAGGGCCTCGTGACAAAGGAGGGCCAGCTCCAGTGCCCGTACCATGGCTGGCGCTTCGACTCGAAAGGCCACGGCACCAACCCCAGCCAGCCGGAGCTGCGCCACTGCGAGGCGAAGAGCTTCCAGGTGGTGGAGCGCCACGGCTACCTCTGGCTCGCGCACGCGGACACGCCCGGGTCCGCGATGCCGGAGCTCGCCAGCGGTGACTACGTCTTCGGCGGGACGTTCTCCACGCTGTTCCAGGCGCCGCTGCACGTGGCGCTCGACAACTTCAGCGAGGACGAGCACACGCCCTTCGTCCACACCCGGCTGGGGTGGAGCGGCTCGCAGGCGGGCGCGGTGGAGTTCGAGGCGCACAACCACGAGGACCACACGGAGGTGCACTACCGCGCCCCTCAGCGGCCCGCGCCCATCATGCGCCTGCTCGCGGTGGGCAAGGGGGACTTCTTCCGCAATGACTGGGTGACGCGCTTCGACCCGGTGCGCAGCGTCTACACCGTCAGCTGGATCCAGCCCTCGGGAGCGCCGCGCCCCTTCATCACGCAGGCGCATATCTTCTTCGTGCCGGAGACGGCGCGCACCACGCGCCTGCACGTCTTCTCCTTCCTGCGCACGACGGTGCCCGCGCTGAGGCCCCTGCTGCCGGTGGCGGCGAAGGCCGCGCTGGGGCTCACCTGGTGGGAGGTGCGCGATGACGCGCGCTTCATCTCCACCGTCGCGGACACGCCCTACAGCCACAAGGGCATGCGGCTGGACAAGTACGACAAGCCGCTCGTGCACCAGCGCAAGCTCATGGAGCGCATCTACTACGCGCACCCGCCTGAACCGGCGCTGCCCCAGGTCCGCGACGCCACCGGCACCTGAACGACAGGGCAGCCGTGGCATCGCGAGGACCGATGGGACACGCGGGTCCTCAGTGCATCGGCGCGGGCTCTTCGTATGAGGGCACCGTCTCACCGGTGCGGGCCTCGTAGGCGTTGCAGCCGCTGTTGCCGGAGACCACGAGCGCGAACTGCTGGAGCTCCGGCTGATTGCAGCTCTGCGTCGCGTCTTCGCTCGGCTCGTCGCTGTTGCCCGCGAAGAACCGACAGTTCTTGCAGTTGCCCCAGGATTCATCCGCCATGGTTCCCTCCTCGTGGAACGGGTCCTACAGAGGAGGGTGGGGCCGGTGATGGACCCCCACAACGAAGCACCTGCTTCCCGCCCGGGAGGGCAGGGGACCCGGCGCCCTGAAGCGGGCGCCGGGAATTGCTCGTCACACCGCGCCTACTGCTGGGGCGCGGGCTGCTGCGGAGCCGGCTGCTCCTGGGCAGGCTGCTGCGACTTCGGCGCGCCCGCGCCGGGCTCCGCGCCCAGGGCGGCCGCGTCCTTCTTCACCGAACCGGACTCGAAGGAGCCCAGCGAGTTGAGCAGGCGCAGCGCGGCGAGCGACGCCTGGAGGCGCTCGGACACGAAGCCCACTTCCGCGTTGGTGAGCGCGGTGTTGGCGTCCGCGACTTCCAGGTAGGTGGCGACGCCCGCCTTGAAGCTCACGTCCGTCAGGCGGTTGGACTCGCGCGCCAGCTCCAGGGCCTCCTCGGCCTTGGAGCGGTTGGCCAGCGCGTTCTCCAGGTCCAGCTTGGAGCGACGCACCTCTTCCTTCACGCGGGCCTGCGCCAGCACCTGGGTGACGGTGGCTTCACGCACGCGCGACGACGCCTCGGAGAGGTTCGCCTCACGCAGGCCGCCGTCGAACAGCGTCCAGCTGGCGCCGAAGGTGATGGCCCAGGTCTCGTTCTGGCCGGTGAAGCCCGCCGCGTTCGCGATGCGGTAGGCGCCCGTCACGCCCAGCGTGGGCAGGTAGCTCAGGATGACGCCCGTCTTGTTGATGCGGCTGAGCTTCAGGCCCACTTCCGCGGCCTGCACGTCCGAGCGCTCCTGGATGGCCTGGTTGACCAGGTCGTCCGGCGACGCCTGCGCGGGCACCGTCGGCTCCGGCGGCGGGGCCAGGTCGAACTCCGGCTCGCGCTGGATGAGCGTGCCCAGCGCCAGCTTCAGGCCCGCGAGCGCGTTCTTCGCGCGCACCAGGTCCTGCTCCGCGCGGGAGCGGTCCAGCTGGGCGCGCAGCAGCGCCACGCGCGTCACCGTGCCCGCGTCGAACCGCGCCTGGGTGTCCTTCTCCCGCGCCTGGTTCAGCTCCAGCAGCCGCTCCTGCGCGCGCAGGGCTTCCTGCTGCGCCGCGGCGCCGTAGTACGCCTGCGCCACGCCGAAGAGCACCTGCCGGCGCGCCGTCTGCGTGTTGAGCTCCGCCAGTTGCACGGACTTGTAGGAGGCCGCGATGCCCGCCCACAGCTGCGGCGCGATGATGGCCTGCCGCGCCTCCAGCTGAGCACCCTTCTGGATGAGCGGCTGGATGGTGATGTCCACCGGGGCGATAGGGCCTGCCGGGATGATGGCCGCCACGTTGTTGCGCGTGATGGAGGCCCCAGCGGTGATGGTGGGCAGGTAGCCCGACCAGGCCTTGCGCGTCGCGAGCGATGCCTGCTCGAAGCGCTCCTGGGCGATTTTCAAATCGAGGTTCTGCTGGCGGGCGGACTCCAGTGCCTCATCCAGCGTCAGTACGGGCGCCGCTGCCAGGGTGGCCGACAGGGACAGCGCCAGAAAGGTACTCATACCGCTTCGACCTCCTCACCGACCCGCGGGAGCGCGAGGCGGATCCGTCCAATGGACGACTGCGTTGCGTCCTCTACCCGACCCCAGGGCCTCGTGAAAGTACTCCGCACTGTCGGATGTTGGAATATGCGGAATGTAGTAGCGGTCAATGGTTGATGATGTCAATTGTTTATGTGCGTCCGATGACTTAACGTAACTTCACTATGAACGGCTTCAGCGACGGTCCTAGCGAGCAGGTGATGCGCCGGTCGGCGGCCACCACCGACCTGTCGGAGGGTGGGAGTGGGCTGCCGGAGCAGGCGTGGACGCTCCTCTTCGAGCTGCTGCACACGCACATGCGCAACTTCCCCGCGCTGGCGGCGGAGTTCGACCTGTCTCCCGTGCAGGCGCACGTGTTGAGGCAGCTGGGCGAGGGAGCGCTCGCCATGAGCACGCTCGCCAACTACCTGTCGTGTGACGCTTCCAACGTGACGGGGCTGGTGGACCGGCTGGAGGCGCGCGGGCTGGTGGAGCGCAAGAGCAGCGAGCAGGACCGCCGCGTGAAGATGCTGGTGCTGACGGAGGCCGGCGCGGAGCTGCGCGGCCGGCTGATGGCGCGGCTGAGCTCGCCGCCGCCCCTCATCGCCGCGATGCCGGACGAGGACCTGGCGGCGCTGCGCGACATCATGCGCCGCGCGCTCAAGACGCAGTAGGCGCATCGCCCCGGAGCCACGGCTCAGGCCGAAGCTTCCGGGGCGCGTGCCTTCAGTCCAGCAGGAAGGTGTACGAGTACTTCATCTCCGTGGCCACCGCTTCGCCGCCCTTGATGGCGGGCTTGAAGCGGAAGCGGCGGATGGCGTCACGCGCGGCCTCGTTGAGGCCGTAGCCGGGCCCGGAGATGACCTTCACGTTGCTCACCTTGCCCTCCGCGTCGATGGTGATGGAGAGCGTGACGGTGCCCTCGATGCCCGCGCGGCGCGCCTCGTCCGGGTAGGGAATCTTCACCTCGGACGCGACGGAGGGCTCCGTGTCCACCTGGTACACGGGCACGTACTTGGGCGCGGAGTAGCCCTTCACGTCCTGAGGCGCCTTCGCGGTGCCGTTGGCCTTGCCGTAGGCGGTGTTGCCCACGGGCGCGGCGAAGGAGCCCGCGCTGGTGGTGGACGACATGGTCATGCCCACCACGAGCGGCGGCGGCTTGGCGGACGGCTCCGGCGGCGGCGTGTCATTGGGCGGCGGCGGGGCCTCCGTCG
>NZ_RAWF01000012.1:0-73928 GCF_003612075.1 Corallococcus sp. CA041A | reverse complement strand
CCCGTGCCCCGCACGCTGACGACGCCCGCTCCGCCTCGCGTGGAGCCCGCCGCCATGCCCGCCGTGGCCGTGGCGCCGAACACGGGCAGCAAGCTCCTGGGGCCCACGAGCGCGCTGGCGCCGGGGGACCTCTTCGACCACGCCCGGGCCGCGGAGGCCGCCTTCACCGCCGGGGACTACACCACCTGCGTCACCGCCTGCACCGACGCCGTCCGCCGCGCCATGGCGTTCGCCGGTGAAGGCTCCCTGGCCCAGCAGGCCTTCCTGCTGCACGTGGATGGTTCGGACCTGCTGCGCCTGCAGGGGCTGTCCACGCTGCCGCAGCTGCGCGTGGATGACGCGGCGTTCGCGCTCTACGTCCTCATGCAGGTCTTCGTGCGACTCAACGCCGTGGGGCTTCCGACCGCCGGGTGATTCGCATGGGGCACGGCTCCCGGGCCGTGCCCCAAAGGCTCAGCGCGGGAGCGTGAGCTGCAACAGCCCCATGCGGTGCAGCTTCGCCAGCGTCTTGAGCGTCTCCAGCTCTCGCGCGGGGCTGGCCAGCACCAGCGTGGACACGTCCCACGTCCCGCTGACGAGCCCGGCGATCTGCCGCTCCTCCGGCTTGAGCATCACCATCGCATGGGGGGCCTGGATGAGCTGCGGCACCACCAGTGGCGGCAGGTCCGCGTAGAGCGCGGCCACGTGCTCGCGCTGCACCAGGCGCGCGAACTCGCGCACGCGCCGGTCCGCGGGGTCGCTGGCCAGCAGGGACGCGCACACGATGCCGGCCGCGTCGTACTGGCCCTCGCGCATCAGCACCGCGCCCTTCTCCAGCATCTCCGCCACCGGATCCGCTTCCACCTGTGGCGCGCCATCCACCTCCACCAGCTTCGCGCGCAGCAGCTCGTGCACCCGGCGCGTCACCGACGAGCGCGACACGCCCATGGACAGCCGCAGCCGCCCCAGGTTCTGCGGCGTCGTCGTCAGCGCCAGGATGATCCGGTGCATCAGCGGCTGGCTGGGGCTGGGCGGCGACAGCGCCTTCACGCTCAGCGCGTCGATGGGCAGCGCCTTGTCCACGTCCCCCTGCTCGTCCACCCAGCGCAGGGACTCGAAGAGCAGCTCGCGGATGCTCATGTCGGACGGCACCCAGTCCTCACCGGTGCGGTCCGCGTCCTCCGTCCAGTGGAAGGTGCCCTGCCCCGCGATGGTCAGGTCCGTCATCGCCGCGAACAGCTCCTCGCGGCCCAGGTCGCGCACCCACCGCGCCTGCACACCGTGCGCGTCGAAGGCCGCGTCCACGTCCGGCGTGCGCGCCAGCTCGTCGAACGCCGCCAGCACGCGCGTGCCCGCCGCCAGCTTCGGCAGCGACAACAGGCGGGCCACCCGGCCGCGCAGGCCTTCGCTCGCGGTGGCGCCCACCTGGCCGGACAAGAGGAACAACTTGCGCTCGCCTGCCTCCCACGACAGCTGGAGCGTCCCCGTCTTGCGGGAGCTGTCCAGCCATTGAAGGAACTCAGGGAGCGGGTAGCTGAAGAGGTCGCCGTGGATGGCCATGCGTGTCGGATTCGAGGATACAGTTCCAGGCCGTGCGCGTCGCGGTCCTGTTCATCGACGGGGTGGGCATCGGACGGAAAGACCCGGCCGTGAACCCGCTCGCGGACCGCGACCACCTCCTGGCCTGGTTCCAGGACGCCCCCGCCCCTCTCCTACCCCATGGCGGCGTGGGCCTTCCGGTGGACCCCACCTTCGGCGTGCCCGGCCGGCCCCAGTCCGCCTCCAACCAGACGGCTATCCTCACCGGAGACCCCGCCCCCGTCCTCGTGGGCGGCCACGTGCTGGGCTACCCCAACACCGCCCTGAAGGATTTGCTCGCGGAGCGCTCCATCGTACGGCGCCTCAAGGCCGCGGGCCGCACCGCCACCTTCGCCAACGCGTACCCCGCGCCGTACCTGGATGCGCTCGGCGTTCCCCGGCGCCCCTCCACGTCCCCGCCGGAGTTCACCCTGTCGGAGCGCGACGCGCGCAAGGTGCGCCCCTCCGCCGCCAAGCTCGCCTTCGCCGCGGGAGACGAACCGCTGCGCACGCTGGACGACGCGCGGGCCGGCGACGGCCTCACCCACGACATCACTGGCGTCGCCGCGCGCGCATACGGATTGGACGTGCCCCACCGCACGCCCGGAGAAGCCGCGGCCCTCTTCTGGCGCATCGCCGGACAGGCGGACTTCACCTTCTTCGAGCACTACCTCGCCGACGAGGCCGGCCACGCCCAGGACTTCACGGCCGCCCGCCTGGCACTCGACACCTTCGACGCCTTCCTGCGCGCCGTGGCGGCCACCCGCCCGCACGACGCGCGCGTGTTGGTGTGCAGTGACCACGGCAACGTGGAGGACCTGTCGGTTCGAGGACACACCGTGCACGCCGTGCCCATGCTCTACTTCGGCCCCTCCGCCCCGGAGGTAGCGTCGTTCTCCACCGTCGCGGACGTGGGCCGCTCGGTGATCCGCTGGCTCGGGGCCAACTAGAGGGACGCAGGATGCGGGTGGGCGGTACCGGACGATGGAGCCTGTTGCCCGCCCTGCTCGCGGTAACGGTCCTCCTTTCCGCGTGCGCCGCCGCGCCGAAGAAGTCCGACAGTCCCACCGCCACGCTGGCGCTGCCCGGCGGTGAGTTCCTCTTCGAGCACTCCGCGAAGGACACCCAGGCCGCGGACATGGTCCGCCGCGCCGTGGAGAACGCCGCGCCAGGCCTGGCCCGCTGGGGCACCTTCCAGGAGCCCGTCACCCTGGTCATCCACCCGAACCACGCCGCCCTGGAGCGCGCCGCACGCCGCTCCGGCTACGACTTCCTGCGAGCCTGGGCCCGCTACGAGCAGGTGGAGGTCCAGAGCCCCCGCACCTGGACGCGCGCCGGCGCCACCCAGAAGCAGGTGGACGAGCTGCTCCTGCACGAGCTCACCCACAGCCTCATGTGGCAGGCGTCCGCCTCCGTGTCGGACTGGACGAAGAAGGGCATCCCCATCTGGTTCAGCGAGGGCATGGCCTCGTACACCGCCGGCCAGGGCTACCGCGTCCCCAGCCTGGAGGACCTGTCCCGCTTCCTCCACCAGTACCCCCAGGCGGATCCGCTCGCCCGCGCCGAGTCGCTCTACGAGACCGAGAACGCCACCGTCTACGGCGCCGCCCACCACGCCTTCACCTTCCTCATGGAGCGCTACGGAGAGGCGCGCATCCGGGGCGTCCTCGCCGCCATGCGCAGGGGCCAGGACTTCACCGGCGGCTTCCTGGAGGCCATCGGGCTGCCCGTGGACGCCTTCCTCCGCGACTTCCGCCGCTACGTGTACCTGAGGGGCTTCAAGGGGGGCCGGCTGACCCCACCCCTGGTCCTTCCACGCCCGGAAGGGCGCGGAATTCCTGGGAATCCAAAGCTCCCAGCGCCACCTGCCCCACATTCGCCCACTTCCACGCCACCGGACACAACTCCGGTGGCCCCAAGCCCGACAAGTTGAGCAAGCCCGCTATGCGTGGGCCGCCGGAGGTCTCCCCCGTGACCGATTCGAAAATCAACCGCCCGAAACCCACCTCGTCCCCCACCACGGGTAACACCACGACGGATGCCGCCACGCTGGCCGAGCGGCAGAGGGCCGCCGCCGCGAAGGCCGCCGCCGCGAAGCGCAACCAGTCCGGCTTCGAGTCCGCTCCCGCGACGGGCGCTCGCGCTCCGGTGGCCGGCACCGGCAACCTGGCCCGCTCCGCCAACGCGAGCGCGCTGTTGGGCGCCGCGCCCACGTCCGCGGTGAAGAACGGCGCGACGGTGGCGAACCCCACCACGCGCACCATCACGTTCACGTACGACGCGGGCCCTCACGCGGAGCTCACCAACCCGAAGCTCAAGGGCAGCTGGGACACGGACGGCCGCTACAACGCGCAGTGGTCCTCTGGCGGCATCCCCATGAAGTCGCTGGGCAACGGCAAGTACGAGGCCACGGTGAAGGTGGCGGACGACGGCCTGGCTCGCAACTGGGAGTGGGGCGTCAGCGTGGACGGCCCGTCCGGCAAGGACCAGTGGGCGGTGATGGGCGAGGGCAACCTCAAGTTGGACCTGTCCAAGTCCACCGCGTCGTACTCGCCCACGACGTACCACACGATGGGCGCGCAGAAGTCCGGCCAGGACGTGAACTTCAAGTTCTGGGCGCCGGACGCGCGGGCCGTGCAGGTGAAGGTGACGGACAAGCAGGGCCGCGAGCAGCGCATCCCCATGACGCGCGACGAGGGCGGCAACTGGACCACGCAGGCCAAGGGCGCGTGGGCCCAGATGGAGGGCAAGGCCTACGTCTACGAAGTGGTGGACTCCACGGGCGCTGTCAGCGACCGGCCGGACCCCTACGCGCGCCGGATGATGGGCGAGCAGCGCGGCCTGGACCGGCTCTACCTGGACCCCACGCGCGGCAAGGAGGTGGACCGCTACTTCACCGGCGCCACCGGCCTGATGCGCTTCGACATCGACAGCGCGGAGGACGCGGACAGCGCGTTCCTCGTCCTCAAGGACGGCGACGGCAACCCGCTCAACAAGCAGCAGCTCCAGGAGCGCCTGGGCAAGTTCGACGACACGCTCATCGACAAGCTGCACGGCGGGAAGCTCAACGACTTCTGGTCGCGCAACGTCACCGACGACGGCCGCATCAAGATGACCAACCAGGCCGGCGCGTGGACCGCGCTCGTCAATGATCCGGAGAAGCTGGCCGGCCTGCGCTACGAGTTCCAGGTGTTCGACAAGGACGCGCAGGGCAAGCTCCACCTGCGCGACGACGTGAACAACGACGGCAAGCTCTCCGACACGGAGCGCCTGGCGTCAGCGGAGAACGACCCGTGGAGCGACCTCATCACCACGGGCAGCGGCGTGTCCTTCCGCGGCTCCATCCTCACCGACCCCACGACGTTCCAGTTCAAGAACGACGACGTCCCGCGTGAGAAGGATCCGTCGAAGTGGGTGGTGTACCAGCTCCACCCGGGCAGCTTCCTGGGCGAGGCGGGCAACGCCAACCGCTCCACCATGGAGGACCTGATCAAGAAGCTGGATTACTTCAAGGAGCTGGGCGTCACCACGCTGGAGCTGCTGCCCACCAACGAAGTGGAAGGCGCGCGCAACTGGGGCTACCTGGGCGTCAACAGCCTGGCCACGGAGAGCTCCTTCGGCTTCGAGGACGAGACGGGCCAGTGGGTGGAGGGCGATGAGGCCCTCAAGCGCTTCATCGACGCGGCCCACGGCAAGGGCCTGAACGTGGTGTCGGACGTCGTCTACAACCACGTCTTCGGCGACCACAACGGCCTGTGGAACGTGGGCGGCCCCAGCAACCCCTACTTCAACTGGTCCAAGGAGCCCGGCCAGTTCGAGCAGCGCGACACCCCGTGGGGCGCCGTGCCCGCGTACAACACGCCGCAGGTGAAGCAGCTGTTCGTGGACCATGCCGTGCAGCAGATCGCCGAGCTGAAGTTCGACGGCCTGCGCTTCGACTTCACGGAGCCCATCAAGGGCACGGGCGGCAAGGACGGCTGGGAGATGCTCCGGGAGATCAACCGCCAGGTGCACTTCATCAACCCGGACGCGTGGACCGTGGCGGAGCAGTTCGACTACGAGCCGGACATCTCGCGTCCGGCGAAGTCGGACGGCACGGGCGGCGGCTTCGACGCCCAGTGGTACACGGAGTTCCAGCACCGGCTGGTGCGCGACAACAGCAAGCCGGGCCTGATCCAGGCCGCCTCGCGCGGGATGAAGACGGACGTGGACGCGTTCGTGAACCTGATGACGAACCCGCGCGGCCTGGACGGCTGGAAGCACGCGCTGTCCATCATCAGCAACCACGACGAGGTGGGGAACGCGGAGCGCACCATGAACACCGCGGAGGGCGCGGAGGCCACCGACTTCCCGGACAACTGGTCGCGCGGCGCCGCCCGCTTCGCCGCCGGCATCGGCATGGCCGGCCCGGGCATCCCCATGTTCTTCCAGGGTGACGAGTTCGGCGCCCAGAACGACTTCAAGTGGGGCAACCCGTCCACCTGGGACAGCGACTGGAGCTGGCAGGACGTGGGCCAGGGCGTGGACTTCGGCAAGGTGACGTTCAACGACACCACCAAGGCCACCTACGAGCGCCTCTTCGAGCTGTCCCCGGACGCGCGCGCGAAGGACAGCGCGTACAAGGCCTTCTCCGCGGACGACAAGAAGCTGTTCTCGGAAGTGGCCGCCCTGCCCGCCTCCGAGCGCAAGGACGCGATGCTGGACGTCACCCGCCGGCAGTCCTTCAGCTTCTACAAGGACTCCATCGGCCTGCGGAACAGCAGCGACGCCTTCAGCGCGGCGGCGGAGGTGAAGCGCGTCTACACCCACAACGACGACAGCGTGATGGCCTTCACGCGCAAGTCGGGCAACGAGGAGTTCCTCGTGGTGGGCAGCCTCAACCAGAAGAACCTGGAGGGCTACTCGCTGCCGCTGCCCCCGGGCCAGTGGAAGGAAGTGCTGAACAGCGACGCCTCCGTGTACGGCGGCGGCAACTTCGGCAACTACGGCGCCACGCTGAACGGCGGGAACACCCCGGTGAACATCCCCGCCGCCGGCTACGTGGTGCTGAAGAAGGTCGGTTAGTCCTTCTTCGCCTCCGGTCCGGCCGTCCCCTTCTGCGGGGCGGCCGGGCTGGGCAACAGCGGCGGCCGGTCCTTGCCCTCCATGGTGCGCTGCAGCTCCAGCTCCTGGAGCAGCACCGCGGGCGCCACGGTGGACACGGGCACGTTGCCGCTCTCCGCGCCGCAGAAGCCGTTGAACACGCCCAGCTTCTGCCCCGTGGCGAGGATGCGGTTCACGGACGACAGCGGCGTGCCCACGATTTCAACCCCGCGCACCAGCGTCTCCTCGCCGGTCTTCACGTCCACGCGGTACACCATGCGCGGCACGCCCTTGAAGGCCTGGTAGCCGTAGCTGGACGTGTTGGTGTTGCCGCCGGTGATGTCTCGGATGATGAGCCCGTACGGCTTGCCCTGTCGCTTCGCCTCCGCGACGAGCATCTTCTTCAGCTCCGCGTCGCTCACCTGCTTCGTGCTGTCCACCAGCAGGTTCGCCATGCGCGCCACCGGCTGGAGCGTGCCCTGCCCGCGCCCGTGGCCGTTGGACTTGGGGAAGCCCTCCACCGGGTGACGGCTCATCAGGTAGCCCTTGAGCACGCCCTTCTCCACCAGGCTCACCGGCTGCCCCTTCACGCCCTCCTCGTCGTAGAGGTAGTAGCCGTTGAGCGGCTCGCCGTTCACCTCGCGCCGGGACGGATCATCCCGCAGCGACAGGAAGGCCGGGAGGATCTGCTTCCCCTCCTGTCCCTTGAACGTCTTGCCGTCGGTGTCGCCGTCCTGCCGGTCCGCTTCCAGCCGGTGGCCGAGCGTCTCGTGGAAGAGCACGCCCGCGGCCTCCGGCGCCAGGATGGCCGGGCCCGCGTACGGGGTGATGGCCGGTGCCTGCCGCAGCGCGAGCAGCTCGTCGATGACCTTCTGAGCCGCCGCGTGCACGCGCGCCTCGTCGGGCATCCCCGCTTCCGTGGGCAGGTAGAAGCTGCGCGAGTTGTCGAGCAGCTGCCCGTCCGGCGCGCGCGTCACCGCGGAGACGTGGAACGCGTACAGCGTCTCCTCCGTGATGAGGCGCGTGCCTTCCGACGACGTAAACAACCGCGTGACCTTGTCCGCGGTGATGCGCACTTCTGAATCGAATAGCTCCGGATGCGCGTTGAAGCGCGCGGACACTTCGCGCGCCAGCTTGCGCCACTTCTGGCGATCAAAAGGGAACGCCACCGGCGGCTGCACGTAGGTGGCGGGCGTCTCCTTGGAGAAGGACGCGGGGCGCTTGGGGTCCTCCACCGAGTAGACGTCCTCACCCTTCTTCTTCAGGTACTGGAAGAGGGCGGCCTTGTACTTCTCGTCCGTGACGAGCCACAGCGCCGTGCGCAGCGCGAGCGGCGAGTCGTCCTGCGGCCCGTCCTTGCGCGCGGTGAAGCTGGAGCCCTTGCTGGTGCTGAAGCCGAAGTCGAGCGAGTCCGCCACGGAGCTGTCGTAGTCGTAGCTGCCCACGCGCACGTCCACGCCCAGCTTGCGCTCGCGGTAGTCGTCGTCCTGGAACAGCGCTCCGTAGCGCGCGATGATCAACCGCGACTCGTAGTCCTTCACGCCGTAGCTCAGGAAGTACGGCGCTTCATGGCCGTTCACCTTGAGCTGCTGCTGGTTGCGCTGAAGCTCCGCGCTCATCGCGTCCAGCAACGGAGCGCGAGGGTCGGGAGCGGGCGCCGCGCCCATCAGCAGCGACGCGGCCATGAGCATCGGGAACAGGGGACGGGAGGAGCCGGGCACGGCCACGCACTGTAGCCAGAAACGCGGCGAGGGCCCTCCCCTCACGCACCCTGGCGTGAAGCGAGGACCCTCCTGCCCGCATGCTCTGTTCGTTACAGGCCTACGCCTTGACGATCTTCTCGCGGCCCTGGGTGACGGCCTTGGTCGCGTTGCGCGTGTCGACGACGATGTTCGAGCGCTGGACCAGCTCGTTGTAGTCGATGTGCGAGTGGTCGGTGAGGATCATCACCGCGTCGTACTGGCTGAGCGTCTCCGGGTCGAGCGGGACGGACTTCATCTCCATGTTGAAGCCGTGGCCCTTGTGCAGCTCCTTCACGAACGGGTCGTGGTAGGCGATGTCCGCGCCCTTCTCCTTGAGGAGCGTCATCACGCGCAGCGACGGGGACTCGCGGTGGTCGTCGATGTCCTTCTTGTACGCCGCGCCGATGCAGAGGACCTTCGCGCCGTTGAGGACCTTCTTGTTCTGGTTGAGCGCCTCCATCGTGCGCTGCACCACGTAGTAGGGCATCTGCCAGTTCACCTCACCGGCCAGCTCGATGAACTTGGTGTGGAACTCGAACTCTCGCGCCTTCCACGTCAGGTAGAACGGGTCGATGGGGATGCAGTGCCCGCCCAGGCCGGGGCCCGGGTAGAACGGCTGGAAGCCGAAGGGCTTGGTGCTGGCGGCCTGGATGACCTCCCACACGTCCACGTTCATGCGGTCGCAGAGCATCTTCATCTCGTTGACCATGGCGATGTTCACGCAGCGGTAGATGTTCTCCAGCAGCTTGGAGAGCTCCGCGACGCGCGTGGAGGTCACCGGCACCACTTCCTTCAGGGCGCTGCCGTAGAGGGCGACCGCCACCTCCAGGCACGCGGGCGAGTAGCCGCCCACGACCTTCGGAATCGTCTTGGTGTTGAAGCCCTTGTTGCCCGGGTCCTCGCGCTCGGGGCTGAAGGCCAGGAAGAAGTCCACGCCCGCCTTGAGACCGTTCTTCTCCAGCAGGGGCTTGAGGATCTCCTCGGTGGTGCCCGGGTAGGTGGTGGACTCCAGGATGAAGAGCTGGCCGGGGCGCACGTACGGCGCCAGGGCCTCGCCCGTCTGGATGATGAAGGTCATGTCCGGCTCACGCGACGCGGTCAGCGGCGTGGGGACGCAGATGATGACGCAGTCGAGCTCGCGGGACTTCGCGAAGTCGTTGGTCGCCTTGAGCTTGCCAGCGTTGGTGAGCTCCGCCAGCGGCGCGCTGGGGATGTGCTTGATGTAGCTCTCACCCTTGGCGATCTTGTCGATCTTGCGCTGGTCGACGTCCAGCCCCGTGACCGGGAAGCCTGCTTCCGCGAAGGCCATGCCCAGCGGAAGACCGACGTACCCGAGACCCACCACGCCCACCTTCGCTTCCCGATTCTGAATCCGACCCAGCAACGGGTTGCCAACCATCACGCGCATTGTCGTTACTCCCAGCAGTTGACGTGCGGCCTCGCCGGCTCACACGTCCCGACCCACACCAATCACCTGAAGACGAACACCCACCCCAACCATGCCGGAGGCGTCAGCTGCCTCCGGAACTCCACCGACACCGCCGGCACCACGCGCCCATACGCGGGCGAGTAGCGAGACGGCACGAGCAGGGTCTCCAACCCCCGCCCGAAGAGCACCCAACCCGCGGGTGCATCCGCCGGTCCAATCTCAAGGGCCCGCGCATCGAAGGCCTCCGGGCCCTCCTGCACGCGCCCCGCACGCGCCACCACTTCCGCCGCGGGCTGGCACCACCGCGCCTGCGCATCTGGCAGGTGCAAACGTCCGACCACCTCATGACGGCCCGTTCCGACGAGCCGGTCCCCCACGGCCAGCGCGCGCACGTGCCGGTCGAGGAAGAAAGTCCTCTCAATCCCTACCGGGGCCGGCAGGTGGCGGTAGCCGTCGTGGCGCACCACCAACCGGTCATGCTTCGCGCCGGGCTGGAAGGCCACGACGCGAGCCCGGGCATCCTCCGGCAGCGCGAACAGCCGCGCCGGATCCAACGGGGCCTGCTCCGCCCCATCCACCTGAAGCGTGTTGTGCGCCGCGGTGCTCCGCATCGCGTTGCGCAGAGCCGGATCCCGCGTGTACGAACCCGTGCCTGAATCGACGATGACGGGGCGGCCGGCGAGGTGAAGCTCGAAGGAAAGCTTGTCGTTGTGGCTGTGTCCTCCGACGCCCCGCTGCCCCTGCTTTCCGGCCGAGACGGTGAGCACGACCCCTTCGCCGCGCAAGATGTGAAAGCCACCTTCCGAAAAGCTTACCGACGCGGGCGCCGGAGCCACGGGCAGCGCGTTGAAACGCACCAGGCCCGCGTCGCCCAGGAGCCACGCCGCCTCGTCCGGGAACACGCCGCCGCCCAGCCCCGCATCGTTGAAGAGCGCCGCGCCCAGCCCCGCGAGGTAGCTGTGATCCCCGTCCTCGCGCTCCTGGAACGGGAACACGCGGCCGCTGTCGTTGTCGCCAATCTGTGGAGCCAGGCCGGCTTCCGACGACCACGCGCGGGCCGCGACGAACATCAATCGCAGACGCGCTTCATACGCGGGGCCCATCGACACGCCCGCGCCGCGAGCGACGAGGAAGGCCAGCGTGAACAACTCCACCGACAGGCGGTGGTAGGGAATGGAGCCCTCGAAGGACGTGCCTTCGGGGTGGACCTGCGCCTCCATTTGAGTGCGCAGGCCGTTCGCCGCGAGCGCCACCTGACGGGGCGCGCCGGGCAGCTCCGGAAAGAGCAGCCCCACCACCGCCAACCCCACGTAGTTGGAGACGAGGTGGTTGTTGGGCACCGCGCTGGTGTCCTCCAGGTGGGCTTCCACCCAAGCGCAGTGCTCCGCGAGCGCGCCCAGCACGGGCACCAGGAACTCCGGACGGCGCACTTCCGGCGCGTCCGCGAACATCACCAGCGCCTGCGCGATGTTGGCCGCGCGCAAGCCAATCTCCATGGGGCACGTCCAATGGACGCCCATGCCCACGGGGTTCGCCTGCAGGAAGTCCAGCGTCTGCGCGACGAAGGCCGTGGCGAAGCGCGAGCGCTCCGCTTCGGTGTCCGCCACCCACGCGCCCTGGGCCAGGGCCAGCGCGCTGTCCAGCCGGGCCATCACCCACGGGTACTTCGGATCCATGCCCGTCACGTGCAGCGGCATGCGCTCCACTGGATCCACCGGGTACTGCCGGCCGCTCACCGGCTCCAGGGACCAGTCCACCGGCTTGCCTTCGCCGAAGGCCACCTTCATGCCGAAGACGTCCCACTCCTGACGGAGCGCCTGTTCGGCGCGCTCGAGCGTGCGCACCTTCGCGCCCGGAAGCTTCTGGATGGCGGCGCGAGCGGACTCGCGCTGCGACAGTTCGCACCAGGCGCGCGACGTGCGGTGATCCAGCGCGAGCGTCACCAGGTCCTCGGCGCGGGTGGCGCCGAAGGACTCCAGCAGCTGCGCCTCGTCCACCTGCTCCCGGCGGCGGTACAGCGCCTGCCGTGCGACCTTCTGGACCCGGCGGACCGCGCTCTTCGCGAGCGCCCCAGGCGCCATCCGAGCCATCGTCGCGTAGTAATCGAGAGTACCCATCCGCCCCTTCCCGCCCAGCCTGACGTGGGCTGGTGATAGCAAGCGGCTGGCCAAAACCTTTTCCCAGCAAGAGCAAGGGTTTGGCTCGAGGGGGCTGCCCGAACGGCGGTAAAAATGTCCGCCCGGCGTGATCAGCGTGGGTAAAGGATTGCTGCCTGGTGCGGAACGGAAGTGCTCCCCGGTGGAGCCATTGCGCCTCTTGACGGGCATGACCATTCCTTGGCGCGTGCGGGCTGGGGCTTGGATGGGGCGGCGCATCGAGGACGACCTCGATGCCAGGATGGAAACGACGCTGACGGCGGTGGCCGAGCAGGCGCTGCGCAAAGGAACGCGCGCGGGCCTGGAGGCTCTCCTCAAGGCGTCCTTGCGGCTGACCGGTGCGACCGGCGCGGCCCTCTATGAAGGACGCGTTTGCGTGATGAAGGTGGGGAACGTCCCCGCCCGTCGCGCGGATGCATCGAAGCGGTCCTCTGTCATGGAGATATGGCCCGCGCCACTGACGACGTCGCAGCGGAGCGTGGTGGCGCGCTTCAGCACGTTCGCCCCGGCGCTGCTCGCGGCGCATTCGCGCGAGGCGGCCCAGGGCGCACGACAGGCCCGGCTGCTGGAAGCGAAGCGGCGCCTGGAGCGCACCGTGGCGGTGCAGGACAAGCGGCGCTCGCGCGCGGCGCACGACCTGCGAACACCGCTCATGGTCATCAAGGGCTACGTGGACATGATGCTCAAGGGCACCGGCGGACCGCTGGGCCCGCAGGCGCAGCGCTACCTGGAGCGCATCGCCAAGGTCGCCGCGGATCAGAAGGAGCTCATCGACCGGCGCCTGGCACCACCCGTGCCGGGCCTGGATGACCTGCGCCCCGTGCTGACGCGCGCCTTCGCGCCCACGCGAGGCCGCGCCGCCCCCACGCTGACGCTGCCCGCGGAACGGACCGTACCGGTGAGAGGCGCCCGGGCGGACTGGGAGCTGCTCGCCCGCACCCTCGCCAGGGGCACCGTTGGCGCCGTAGCGGTGGACGTCCACCTGGGCCCGGCCCAGGAGGCCTCCCAGTGGCTGCTGCGCGTCCAGGCCTGCCCTGGCGCGGCCCTGACGGCGCGGACGCAGGCCATGCTCCAGCAGCTCACGGAGCGGCTGGGAGGCACGATGGCCGTGGCCGTGGAGCCCCGCCTGGAAATCACCCTGGTGCTGCCGGGGGATGACGCCTTCCCCGTACCTGCCCACTGCTGAGAGTATGAGAAGGAGGGAGACGTCGGGCCAGTGCGCGAAAGGTAGGCGGAGGTCGCAACTCGCCTACTCGCAACTGCGATAAAAGGGAAAGCGGTTTTCCTTCCTGACCCCGAAGGCCTCCCCCATGAAGCTCAACCGAAGCTCGAGCGTGCTCTCCACGAAGTCCGACTCGGCGCTGTCGACGCCGCAGCCGCGTCGCAGCAACTCCGTGGATGCGAAGCCCACCACGACGACGTCGCCGTCCTCGACGCCGACGAAGCCCGCCCGGTCGAACTCGGCGCCCCCGACGGCCAACCGGCCGCCGAGTGACGTGTCCACCGGCAGCCCGTCGCGCACCCGCCCGCGCAACCCCGAAGGGGCGGCGAGCGTGAACAACGCGCAGGCGAGCGGCGCCAAGAAGCCCACGACGAACACCGAGATCCGCGCCTGGTACAAGCAGCAGATCGCCGGCATCCCCGCGAACGACGCGAAGCTCCAGGCGCAGGGTGCGTCGCTGGCGGACCGCGCGAAGGCCGCGCACGCCATCCGCCACGAGGCCCGCGTGGGCGCGCGTGAGTTCATGGGCACCTTTGAATCCGCGATGCTCAAGGCGCGCGACTTCTTCAAGTATGGCCGGCTGGACGGCCCCTCTTTCGACCAGCTCGTCGGTGAGGCCAAGAAGAGCGGCTTGAGCGAGGCGCAGGCGTACGACAAGATCATCAACAGCTCGCAGCGTACCAACCAGGCCGTGGACAACATCTACGCCAAGCCACAGGCAAAGCTATGAACGCTGATCAACTGATGAAGCAGAAGCTGGAGTGGGTGAAGACGTCGGACCCGCTCCACCCGCTGCGCACCAAGGCGGAGGGCAAGGAACTGCGCCTGCGCATCGGCGACTTCCCCGAGGAGTCCATGTACACGCTGCTCGTCGACGACCAGGAGGTCACCGAGTTCGACGACTGGCCCAAGGCGTGGGTCCGCCCGCGCTGAAGAAGCGCCTCGCGGCTGAAAAGAACAGACGCCCTGTCCCTCGCTCCAGGCGAAGGACGGGGCGTCGTCGTTTCCAGGCTGCCCTGCCCTGCTTCAGCCCGGCAGCAGCTGGCGCACGAGCTCCAGGAGCTTGCCGCGCTCCACCTCGCGTTTGACCAGGTAGCCGTCCGCGCCCGCCTCCAGACCGGCCGCGCGGTCCTCGTTGCTGTCCAGCGACGTGACCAGGATGATGGGCGTGCGCCGGAACATGGGGTGGCCCTTGATGCGGCGGGCCAGTCCCACGCCGTCCAGCCGGGGCATCTGCCAGTCGCTGACCACCAGGTGGCAGTGAACGCGCTCCAGCACCTGCCACGCCTCCTCGCCGTCCGACGCCGTCACCACCGGGTAGCCGGCGATCTCCAGCAGCGACTTCATGGCGAAGCGCGTGGTGAGCGAGTCGTCGCACACCAGGATGCGCGGGAGTTTGGACTCACCACCGGAGGTGCGCGTGTCCGGCTTGGCTGCGCGCAGCAGCTCCGGCGCGTTGAGCACCGGAACCACGCGGCCGTCGTCCAGCACCGCCGCGCCCGCCAGGTGCGTGACGTCCCGCAGGTGCTTGCCCAGCGCGCGGACCACCAGCTCCTGCTGCCCCACCACCTCGTCGATGGCGTACAGCACGCGCTCTTCACCGAGCGACAGCAGCACCGCAGTCTGCCGCCGGCCCGACTCCAGCGCGAGCGGCATGCGCGGCAGGCCGATGGCCTCCGAGAGTGACAGGAACGTGAGCTGCTCGCCATCCAGCCGCGCCACCACGCGTCCGGCCACCGTGCCCACGTCGTCCGCGTCCAGCCGCAGCACGCGCTTCACGGTGTCGGAGGGAATCGCGGTGATGGTGGTGCCGGTGCGCACCAGCAGGCCCAGCGCCGCCGCCAGCGTCAACGGCAGGTCCACGATGAAGCGCGTGCCCTTGCCGGGCGTGTACTCCACGTCCGCGCTGCCCTGCAGCCGCTGCGCGGTGGCCAGCACCACGTCCAGGCCCACCCCACGACCCGACGTGGAGGTCACTTCATCTCGCGTGGAGAAGCCCGGCTGGAAGATGAGCCGCGCGGCCTGCGCGTCCGACAGCTTGTCCGCCGCCTCCTGGTTCATCAGGCCCCGGCGCACCGCCGTCGCGCGCACGCGCACCGGGTCCAGGCCCGCGCCGTCATCCTCCACGATGACGCCAATGCGCGTGCCCCGCGCCTCCACCCGCACCACCAACCGGCCCGTCTCCTGCTTGCCCGCCGCCTTGCGCTCCACGGGCATCTCCAGCCCGTGGTCGATGGCGTTGCGCACCAGGTGCACCAGCGGATCCTTCAGCGCGTCCACGATGCGCCGGTCGAGCCGCACGTCGGTGCCACCCAGCTCCAGCGCCACCTCCTTGCCCAACCGCGAAGCCGTCTCGCGCACCGTGCGCCGCAGGGGCTCCAGCACCTGCGAGGCCGGCACCATGCGCAGGTCGCGCAGGTCGTCGCGGATGACCTGACCGATGAGCGACTGCTGCTCACCGTCGCGGTGCGCCTCCTTCGCATGCTCCAGCAGGCGCTTCTGCATCGTGCGCATCAGGCCCACGCCCGTGCGCAGCGGCTCCAGCGCGGACCCGCCACCGGACATGGCCAGCTGCGACGCGGCGCGCTCCAGGTGCAGCAGCACCTCGTGCGCCTGATCCGTCAGCGACCGGAAGCCCTCCGTGCGCCGGCCCTGCTGCGACCGCCCGGACACCAGGTGCTCCACCTGGAGCGCCAGCGAGTCCAGCGTCTTCACGGACACGCGCACCGCGCGGTCCACCGTCCCGGCGCGGCCTTCAGGAGCCGGAGTGCTCGCACGCGCCGCGGGCTTCGCCGCAGGGGCCGGAGTCAGATTCACAGGCTCGGGCTCGCGGACCGCGACAGCCTCCTCCGCCACGCTCAGCGCCATGCGCAGGTCCACCAGCGCACCCGCCACCTCCGACGCCGCCAGTCCCGCCGCGTCCCCGCCCTCCTCCATGCGCGTGAAGCCCAGCGCCGCGGCCTCCGCCAGCGTGGCCACCGCATCCGCCTGGACGGCCTCCGCGATCTGCCGCAGGGCGTGCGCCTGGTCCACCGCTGAACGCACCGCGCCCGCCCGGTCCTCCACCTTGGGGGACACCAGCGTGCTCAGCGCCGTCTCCAGCGCCACCAGCGCCTTCAGCCCGTCCTCGCCCAACGGGCCGCTGATGGCGGCGTCGTCGGACCCGGGGGCGGCCGGCTCTTCGTGGCCCAGGGCCTTGAGCAGCGAGCCCACGCCGTCCACCACGGGCTGTTCACCCGCGTCGCCCCGGTTGAGGGCGTTCTCGATGGCGGAGAGGCCCCGGAGCATCGCCTCCACGGCGCCCCGGGAGATGGGCTGATCCACGTCGACGTGGGACAGCCCGTCCTCGATGGCGTGAACGATGCGTTCGATGTCGTCCAGCCCCAGGCTCGCCGCGGAGCCCTTGAGGCTGTGCACCACGCGCTTCAGCGACGGCATCAGGTCCGCGTCGCGGGCGCTGGCCGGCTGCTCCAGCCCCAGCACCTTCGACCCGATGGCCTGAATCTGTTCGCGCGTCTCCGCGGCGAACACCGGCCAGATGCTGCGCAGCAACTGCGGATCCATGAAACCCCAGTCCCCTCTAGCCGCGCCTTGCGGCCGCCGGGTTGCCCAGCTGTGTGAGGTCCAGCACCGTGAGCCGGTCCGGCGTCAGGAACAGGAACGGCCCCGGCGGCGGCTGGGACAGCTCCGCGCGCGGCAACTCCAGCCGTCCGTCCACGACCTCCGCCGCCAGCCCGAACGCCTCGTCGTCCACTTCCACCACCACGACCTTGCTCAGGTCGGACATGCCCCCGCCCTCCAGCCCCAGCAACTGCCGCAGGTCCAGCACCGGCACGATGCGCGAGCGCGACAGGAGCGCCCCCAGCACGTGGCGCGGCGCCCCGGGAAGCGAGCACATCCCGCGCGACTCCAGCACGTGGTCCACGTAGTCGATCTTCACCGCGTAGCGCTCGCCGCCCACCTGGAAGGCGAGCACCGTGACGACCTCCTGGCGCGTCTCGTGGCGCGAGTTCGCCAGCGCCACCGCGCGCTGGTGCAGCACCTCGCGCCGCCTGTGGGCGCTCACGACGGTGGCGCCTTCCAGCAGCATCTGGGCCGCGTCGAGCGAGGCCTTCAGCTCGTCGAAGTCGATGGGCAGCAGCTTGCGGTCGTCAGTAGACATGGGCGGGCGGTCAGTACTTCGTGGCCGGCAGCTTGAGGATGTCCCGCACCTTGGAGCGCAGGTCGTCCACGGACACCGGCTTGTTGAGGAACGCGCTCGCGCCGACGAGCTTCCCCTTCTGGCGGCTCGCGTCGTCCTTCAGCGACGTGAGCAGCATGAAGGGCGTGTCGTGCAGCTTCGGGTCGCCCCGGATGGCCGCGCACAGCGCGAAGCCGTCCATCTCCGGCATCTGCACGTCGGAGATGATGAGGTCCGGCTTCTGCTCGCGCGCCCGCTTCAGTCCCACCGCGCCATTGGGCGCGTCCACGAAGTCCAGCCCCCACCCCATCAGGTAGACCTGCAGGAGGTTGGTGATGGTCTTCGTGTCCTCCACGATCAGCACCTTCGCTGCCTTGCGTGCCCCACCCGTCACGTTGCTGTTCATAGCTGGTACCTGCCTACAAGTTCAGAGAAGCGCTTCGACAAGATGGAGAGATTGCCGGCCACCTGCTCGATGCGCCGGGTGCCCTCCACCGAATCACTCATGGCGGACGTCAGCTCGCCCATCGCCGTGGCGATCTGCTCCACACCAATGGTCTGCTGCCGCGTGTTGCCCGCGATCTGCCGCGCCGCCCCGGACGACTCGCGGATGACCTCCGACAGGCCCAGGATGGTGGAGCCCGCGCCGCGCGCAAGCTCCATCGCCGCCTGGGCGCGCCGGCTGCCCTCGTCCGTCGTGGTCACCGCCAGGCGGGTGCCCTTCTGCACTTCACCCAGGAGCACGCGCACCTGCTCGGCCGCCATGCGGGACTGCTCCGCCAGCGTGCGCATCTCCGTGGCCACCACCGCGAAGCCGCGTCCGTGCTCGCCCGCCTTCGCCGCCTCGATGGAGGCGTTGAGGGCCAGAAGGTTGGACTGCTCCGCCACGTCCTTCACCTGTCCGATGATGTCGCTGATCTGCAGCGTGCGCTCGTTCAGGTCGGTGATGGCCAGGGCAATGGCCTTCACCTGTTCGCCCAGCTTCTCCATGCCCTCCACGCTCTCCGTGACGACCTTCTGTCCCTGAGCGCTGAGCGACTCCGACTTCTGCGTCTGGGCGATGACCGCGTCCGCGTAGGACGTGGCCTGCTTGGAGGTCTGGGCGATCTCCGCCACCGTGGTGCTCGTCTCGTTGATGGCGGACGCCTGCTGGTGCGCCATCGCGGACTGCTGCGTGGAGGTGGCCAGCACGCCCGCGGCCTCGTGCTCCAGGTCCGTGGCCGCGCCGCGCAGGTCGTGCAGCAGGTGCACCAGCGCGTCCGCCATGGTGGCGAAGCTGCCCGCCAGTTCGCCAATCTCGTCCGTGCCGGTGGTGTCGATCTGCTGGCGCAGGTCCCCCGCCGCGATGCCCACCGCCGCGCGGGCCAGCCGCTCCAGCGGCTGGATGAACAGGCTGGCCATGCCGGCCGCCGCCAGCAGGCCCAGCACCAGCACCAGCAGGCCCAGGCCCGCGGTGCGCCAGGTGCTGGAGGACAGCGAGTCCGCCAGCGCCTCGCGGTCCAGCGCCAGCTGCACGGTGCCCACGCGCTTGAGCGCGCCGCCCGGCGGGCCGAAGAGGATGGGCGCCGTCGTCTCCACCACGGGCAGCGTGCCCGCCGTCAGCAGGCGGTCCACCACCGCGTCGCCGTCCGCGGGCTCCACGGCGGCGGCGGTCGCGAAGTGCTCGTCCGCGGAGCGCGCCAGCACCTTGCCGCTCGCGTCGCGGATGACGATGTACGCGATGTCCGGCACGCTCTTGAGAGCCGCGTCGGTGCCCAGTTGGAGCATCATCGCGTCGTTCGCCGCGGCGGACGCACCCACGGCGAACGCCATGCCGATGCCCACCGCGCGCGAGCGCTTGGTCAGCTCATCCAGCAGGCCGTCGCTCATCTGCATCCAGAACGCGAAGGTCAGGATGCCGACCAGCACGACGCCGAAGATGCCCGTGCCCCCGAGGATCTTCGTCCGCAGGCTGAGCCTGGTCGAATCCGCCCCTTGAGGCGACGCCATCTTCAAACCTTTCGCTTCCACGTTGTCCCCACCTCACGTGTACCGGCGCGCCCCACGACTTCAGCGCGCGCCCTGCCAGCCCATCTGCGAAGGCCGGGGAGCCAGCGCCTGCCGCAAGCCCCCCGCCGTCATCGTCGTCTCCACGCCTCGCAGCGGGTGCTCGTCATCCAATCCATCCAGCGCGCGCAGCGCGTTCTGCCTCGCGCGCTCCGCGTCCTCGCGCCGATCCAGGCGGCTGTAGAGCGCCACCAGCGTCGCATGTCCCAGCGCCAGCTGCGGCTCCAGATACAGCGCCTTGCGCACCGCTTCCACCGCCGCGTCCAGGTCGTTGCGCGATTCGGCCACCATCGCCAGGAGCAGGTACGCCTCCGGAGACAGCGCCCGCGCCGCCTCGCGCGCCAGCGCCTCCGCCTCCTCGAAGTGGCCCGCGTGCGCCGCCTCCAGCGCCCGCGTCAGCAGTCCCGCGTCCTGGGCCGCGCGAGCCGCCGGCGTGGACGCCTGGGCACGCGGGGCGTCCGCCACCGGAGCCGGGCTGGACGGCCGCGCAGAGTAGACCGCCATGGGAGCGGACGGCGTGGGGCGGCGGGACGAAATCCGCAAGCTGCCCGGCACCGGCGTCTCCCGGCGGAGCGAGGCGGCGGTGAAGGCCGAGGGCGCGTCGCGACGCGGAGGGGACACGGTGGCGGACTCGCCCGCGGTCCACAGCTGCTCCAGGGGCATGCGCAGGACGGGGGTGCCGTCCACGTCCAGCGTCTCCAGCCCCATCCCGTTGGTGAGCGGCACCTCCGCGGGCGACACGAAGAGCAGCCCGCCCGGCGCGAGCGCGCTCACCAGCCGGCTCAGCACCGCGCGCACCAGCTCCGGCGTGAAGTAGATGAGGACGTTGCGGCAGAAGATGGCGTGGAAGCCCAGGGACGGCACCGCGTCCGTGGCCAGGTTGTGGCGGCGGAAGTCCACCGTGCGCACGACCTCCGGAGTGACGGAGTGCTGCGTGTCATTTCCCGACGAGCCCGGGTGCGGAACGAGGAAGCGCTTCTCCAGGTCCGGCTCGATGCGCCGCAGCGACCACGGGCTGTACACGCCGGCCTTCGCGCGCTGCAGGGCCCGGCCGGACACGTCCGTCGCCAGCACGCGGAAGCGCCCGCCGTTGCCCAGCCCCGCGTCCATCAGCGCCATGGCGATGCTGTAGGGCTCCTCGCCGCTCGCGCAGCCCGCGCTCCAGACGTTGAACGGGCCGCCCTGGTGCAGGCGCGCCCGGGAGGCCAGCGCGCGCAGGTGCTCCGGGTGGCGGAAGAAGTAGGTCTCGCCGATGACGGCGTGCTCGATGAACGCCTCCACCGCCGTCGGCTCGCGAATGAGCAACTGGCGCAGGAAGGCCGTCTCGGACAGGTTGCGCGACAGCGCCGCGCGGGACAGCGCGGGCTCCAACGAGCGACGCAGGCTGCTCGCGAGCGTCAGGCCGCAGGCGCCCTGGAGCACCTCCTCGACCTTCGCGAGCGTGGCGTCGTCGAGAAGCCCGTCGCTCACAGGCCCTCCGTCCCGTTCAGCAGCGCGCTCGTGCGCAGGAGCGGGCGCAGGCCCTCCGGCGTGCGGCACAAGCCCGCCATCAGCCCGGTGCCGTCCCACGGCAGCTTCTCATCGCCGCTCTGCGAGCCGTCCACCAGCACCGGCGTCTCCACCAGGTCCTTCACCCGGTCCACCAGCAGTGCCACCATGCGGCCCGCGTCCACCACCACCAGCAGCGAGTCCAGATCCGGCGTGCGCTTGACGCCCATCAGGCGCGCCACGTCCACCACCACCGCCGGGCTGCCGCGGTAGACGAATGAACCGGACACGTGCACCGGCGCGCCGGGCAGCGGATCCAGCGCCACCAGCCGCACCACCTCCTGCACCTGCCTGGCGGGCACGAGCGCGGTCGTGTTGCCTGCCTCCACGGTCAGGTAGAGGCCCGGCAGGCGGACCTCGCCCTGCAAGGTGACGAGCTCCTGACGCAGCTGGTTCTGCTCCGCCTCCAGCGCGCTCAGGCGCTGTTGCACGGAGAGCCGGCGCGCCTGTGGAGGGACGGGGACTCTGGGGGTTTCGGCCATCGAAGAACTCGGCCCGCCGGATGGCAGGCAGGAAGAAAAACCGTAATCCGGGAGCCCCACCCAAAGCAATGCGGGCTTACCCGAAGGTCGCGACTCACATCCCCCCCTACGACCGGGGTCGCGCTTGCCCCGACGTGGTGGATTCCGGACCCCCTTGGCGTGCGCCGCACCGGCGAGTTGTGCTTGGATACGGAACTGCTGCTTTTGCCGGAGAAACCATGTTGCACGCAGCTTCTAGGGGACACGAATGATCAAGAGCGATTCCCCGAGCCCTGAGGCCCCGGGAACGGATCCGCTCATCGGCCGGACGTTGAACGGCCGCTTCAGCATTCTGGAGCCCCTGGGCGTCGGTGGAATGGGCAAGGTATACCGCGCCCTCCAGGCCCCCTTGGAGCGCGTGGTCGCGCTCAAGGTGCTCAACCCCACCTTCCCCAGTAGCCGCGACCCCGGCTTCCAGAAGCGCTTCCTGCGCGAGGCGTCGCTGACGTCGAAGCTGCGGCACCCGAACACCGTCACCGTCATCGACTACGGGCAGACGGACGACGGCATCTACTACATCGCGATGGAGTACCTGGAGGGCCGCACGCTCCAGCAGGTGCTGGGTCAAGCCGGTCCCCTGCCCTGGGCGCGCGCGGTGTCGGTGGCGCAGCAGGTGTGCCGCTCGCTGCGCGAGGCGCACGCCCTGGGCATCATCCACCGCGACCTCAAGCCCGCGAACATCATGATCCTCAATGAGGCGGATCAGGACCTGGTGAAGGTCCTGGACTTCGGCCTCGTGAAGTCCGTGGGGCCGCAGGAGGGACCGGTCAGCCCCGAAATCACCCAGAACGGTACGTTCCTGGGCTCGCCGCAGTACATGGCGCCGGAGCAGGCGCGCAACGTGGCGGACGCGCGCAGCGACGTGTACTCGCTGGGCATCATGCTGTTCCAGATGCTGATGGGCCGGCCGCCCTTCATCGCGCGCGACCACATCGAGCTCATCTTCGCCCACTACAAGGAACCGCCCCCCACCTTCCAGGCCGTGCGCCCGGATCTCGCGGTGCCGCCGGAAATCGAGATGGTGGTGCGCCGCTGCATGGAGAAGGATCCGGCGCGGCGCTTCCAGACGATGGACGAAGTGCTGGAGGGCCTGCGCGAGGCGCACATGGCCGCGGGCGGCAACAGCGGCGTGTTCCGCCGGCTGGGCGGCGCCTCGACGACGGGCCCCTACCCCTCGCCGCCGACGACGGGCCCCTACGCGTCCCCGCTGTTCGCCAACGTGGGCAACGCGGAGCCCGCGGACGGTGGGCTCGCGGTGGACATCAGCGTGGAGGTGCCGGCGGACGTGCAGCGCGCCCGCCAGCGCACGCTCATGATGGGCGCGCTGGGTGGCGTGATGGTCGCGGGCCTGGTGGGCATCACGCTGTTCTTCCTGCGCGGCGGCAGCCCGGATGAGCAGCCCGCGCAGCCGGTGACCCAGGCCACGGCCCCCGCCGCACCGGCCCCGGTGGCGGAAGCCCCCACGACGGCGCCCGCGCCGGGCAAGGTGCGCTTCCGGCTGATGAGCCAGCCGTCCGGCGCGCGCGTCTATTACAAGGGCAAGGAAAAGGGCGTGACGCCCTTCATGTTGGAGCTGCCGCTGGGCAGCGAGGGCAGCATCACCGCGGAGCTGACCTTCGCGCTGGAGGGCTACCAGACGGAGACCATCATCACCGGCGGCTCCGGTGAGGTGGTGCTGTCCCAGAAGCTGACCAAGCGCCGGGGCGGCGGTGAGCGCCCGAGCCGCGTGGACCTGGCCACCGCCTCCACCCCCGAGGACTTCGAGAACGTGGCCCCGGCGACGCCGGGTGGACTCGCGGCGCCGGTGATGATGACGGCGAACCCGGCCACCCCCGCGGCCGTCCCCGCCACGACGACGGACAAGGCGCCGGGCGCGGTGGGCGTGTCCGCCGCGGCACCGGTCAGCGCGGCGGGCAGCCTCGCGGTGCCGTCGCTCACGACTGGCGCGCTCGCGCCCGTCAACCCGAACGCCGTCATCCCCTTCAACGACGCCATGGAGCGGCCGACGCTGCTGGAGGAGGGCCGGGACATCGCCTACACGCGCGAGGCGCTCGCCATCAAGGCGGAGGGGCTCGTGGCGGTGCGCTGCACCATCACCAACAAGGGGCGCGTGGAGAACTGCCGCATCCTGAAGATGGTGCAGCACATGGACAAGGCGGTGCTCGACTCGCTCCAGTCGCGCGTCTACAAGCCCATCCAGTACCAGGGCCGCCCGGCGAACGTGGACTACACGTTCACCATGCGGCTCGTGTCCCCGCGCCGCTGAAAGAAGCAACGCGCCTCCACCGCGTCCTTCAAGGGCCGGTGGAGGGAACGAGCGGCGGCGACGGAGGGACGGACGGGGTGGCGCCTCCAGAAGGCACGCCCCAGTCCACCACCGGCCAGCCCCGCCTCCGCGCCTCACGGCGCAGCCGGTGGTCCGGGTTCACCACCACCGGGCGCCCCACCACCTCCAGCACCGGCAGGTCCGAGTACGAGTCCGTGTAGAAGGCGCACGCGGACAGCGGCACCCCCGCCTCCTTCGCGGTGGCCTCCGCGTAGAACCGCTTGCCCTCGCCGAAACACACGGCCCCCAGCGGACGCCCGGTGTGCAGTCCCGCCGCGTCCACCTCGAAGCGGTTGCACAGCACGCCGTCCAGGCGCAGCTCGCGCGCCACCAGGTCGGACAGGTAGCCCGAGGACGAGGTCAGCAGTACCAGTCGGTCTCCGGCCTCGCGGTGGGCCTCCAGCGCGAGCAGGGCCCCGGGCCGGTACTGCCCGCGCACGGCCTCCGCGTAGAAGTCCGCGGAGCGCGCCTCCAGGGCCCTGGCGTCGGAGCCCGAGAGCAGCGCCGTGGCGCGCAGGAGCACGTCCTGCATGGCCACGAAGCCCAGGTGGTAACGCGCGAGCAGCAGGCTGGCGCGCAGGGCCTCCCAGCGGGAGATGTGCCCCAACGCCAGCTCGCGGCGCACCCAGAGCGACGCGGAGTTGGCGGCGAGCAGCGTCCTGTCCAGGTCGAAGAAGGCGACGGCCACGGTCAGAGTCTAACCGCGAGGGCCGCCCGGGGCAGCGCCGGGGAGGCCAGCCCGAGGGGCCGCTGACCGCCTGCCCCTGCGCATCAGAGCCACGCCCCAGAGCAGCACGACGGCCACACCCGGTCCTCCCGCGGAAGCGCCGCAGCCGGTGCCCTTCCCGTCCGCCACGAGCTTCAAGCCCGGGTCCTCCGGGATGCGGCACTGCGTGGGAGGCAGGCCGCGCGGATAGGCCGAGCAGAAGCCGGACGCGGAGCCCGCGTCGATGACTCGCTTGGACGTCTCGCCCTGGGAGGCGGTGGCCTCCATGGTGGAGCCCGCGGAGTAGACGTGGTCCAGCCCGACGACGTGGCCAATCTCATGCGTCATCGTGTTCTGCACGTCCGTGGCGACGCAGTCGGTGGACGGTGGGCCCGAGCACGGCGGCCCATTCACGGTGGTGAAGAGGAAGCTGGGACCGTAGTCGGTCTCCGCCGCGTTGAGCTCGATGTCCGAGTCCACCACCGAGCCGTCCTTGAAGCTGAACGACGAAGTGGTGAGCCCGATGGTGGCGCCCCCGTGCGCCCAGCACTGGTAGACGTTGCCGCACGTCTCCTCCGCCCAGCACGCATCGTCCGGAGGGGCGACGTCCTGGCAGTTGCGCTCGCGGAAGGTGACGACGTTGTAGTTGTCGAAGCGGTGCTCCTCGTCGTAGCCGATCTCGACGGGGCGCGACCAATCCTCGCCCCGGATGAAACGGAAGTCGCTGCACGTCGAGGACAGCGCCCGCCACGCGTCGAAGGCCGCCTCGATGGCGACGACCTCCGTGTCCCCGGGCGTGCGCGTGCTGCCGGCCGCGTCCAGGTGGTAGACGTAGTCACGCCCCGGCCAGACCAGACACAACGGCCGGCCCGGCACGAGCGTGCGCTTGAAGTCCTGCTGCGCGCCCGCCGCTCCCGCGCACAGAAGCACTCCCAGGAGCAGCAGGCGACAACTCACCGTCCACCCCGCCGGCGGCGCGCCAGCAGCGAGGCCGCGGCCAGCAGCGGCAGCACCGCCAGTCCGCCAGCCGCCGCGGTGCAGCCATCGCCGTCCCCGTCGCCATCTCCACTCCCGTTGCCGTTGGAGTTGGTCACCGGGAAGCAGGGCTGGCTCGCGCTGCCCTTGGGGTACGCGGCGCACACGAAGCTGCGCGAACCGGGGTCGATGTTGCGCTTGGACGTCTCGCCCGGAGGGGCGCTGGGGTTCATCGTGGAGCCCGTCGCCAGCGTGTGGTCCAGGCCCACGAAGTGGCCCACCTCATGGGTGGCCGTGTTCTGCACGTCCGTGTCCACGCAGTCCGGCGTGGCCACGATGCCGCACGGCCCGGCGTTGCCGGTGGTGAAGTTGAAGCGCGCGGCGTTGAAGGAGATGTCCGAGTCGTAGACGATGCCCGTGCGCTCGTCGTACGTGGTGAGCGTGATGGCGATGGTGCCGTCGCTGTCATCCCAGCAGTCGTACGTGTTCGCGCACGTGTCCTGGGTGAAGCAGGCGTCGTTGGAGTCCACGACCTCGCGACAGGCGCGGCCCCGGAAGAGGATGAGGTTGATGTTGTCGCCAGAGCGGTTGTAGCCCACCGTCCGGGAGTTCACGCGCGCGCCCTCCGCCAGCGTCAGGTTGCCGCAGCTGGCGAAGATGTCCTGCCAGCTCTGGAACGAGCGGGTGATGGCGTCGAACTCCGTGTGGTTCGTCGCCTTCGGGTTGCCCACGGTGCTCTGCTGATAGGTGACGCGAGTCTGCGTCCAATACAGGCACTGCGTGTTCTCATCCCCGGGGGACACGCGGCTGCGCACGTACGGCGCGGAGCTCTGTCCCATCACCGCCGCCAGCACCACCCACGACGCGAGCGCGCCCATCACTTCGCCCCCTTCTTCGAGGGCGCCGCCTGCTGCGCCTGGACCGCCGCGCGCACGGACGCCTTCAGCTCCTCCAGCGTCACCGTCTTCGCGTTGGACGCCGTCTCCTGGCGCGTCTTCGGATCAATCAACACCGCGTCCCCGGTGGACGCCGGCACCGCCATCGTGCCCGGGCCGGTGCGCTGCACCTGGTATTTGCCCTGCGCCATGCCCGCCAGCTGGAACGCGGCCGCGCCGCGCTTCTCCAGGAAGACGACGACCTCCTCGCCCTCGGAGAAGGACGCCAGGCCACCCACCACCTGGCCAATGTCCCCCACCCGGCCTCCCGGCTGGGTGACGACCACCGTGCCGCCGGGCTGCCCCTTGAGGGTCTCCGTCACTTGAATCTCCACGTCGGTGACGATGCGGCGCTTGTCCCCGCTCCAGCGGCTCTGCACGCGGCGGACGACGCCCTGCACCACCGCGTCCGACGTCTGCGCCATCTGCGGCAGGTCCGCCCGCAGCATCGTGGTGGCCCCCACCGGCAGCCCTCCGAGCAGGGTGGCCAGCACCACCGTGCGAACCGCGTGTCGAATCGGCATGGATAGTCTCCTTGGCCGCGCAGCCTAACCCCAAGCGGGCGGCTTGCGTTGACCCTCGTGCACCCGTCCTGCTATCGCGCGCCTGCCCATGGCTCCGTCAAAAACCCGCGTCCGCTTCGCTCCGTCACCTACTGGATACCTCCACATCGGAGGCGCCCGTACCGCGCTCTTCAACTACCTCTACGCGAAGCGCTACGGCGGAACCTTCATCCTGCGCATGGAAGATACGGACCAGGAGCGCTCCACGCCCGAGTCCGTCAAGGCCATCCTGGATGGCCTCAACTGGCTGGGACTGGACTGGGATGAGGGCCCCGGCAAGGAGGACCCGAAGTACGGTCCCTATTTCCAGACCCAGCGCCTGGACACGTACCGCAAGCACGCGGACCAGCTCCTCGCGGAAGGGAAGGCCTTCCGGTGCTACTGCACCCGCGAGGAGATCTCCCAGCGCCGCGAGGCGGTGGAGAAGGCGAAGGGTCAGGGCAGCTACCGCTACGAGGGCACCTGCCACGACCTGAAGGGCCCGCCCCCCGGCAAGAAGCAGGAGGACGCCGTCCTCCGCTTCCGCATGCCCGCGGGCGAGGGCACCGTGTCCTTCGACGACAAGGTGCTGGGCACCATCACCAAGGCGCACTCGGACCTGGATGACTGGGTGATGATGCGCGCGGACGGCATCCCGCTCTACAACTACGGCTGCGTCATCGACGACCACCTGATGGACATCACCCTGGTGTCGCGCGGCCAGGAGCACGTCAACTCCACCTTCCCGCAGTTGATGCTCTACAAGGCGCTGGGCTGGACGCCGCCGGACTTCGCGCACCTGCCGCTCATCCTGGGGCCGGACCGCGAGAAGCTCTCCAAGCGCAAGCATCCGGAAGCGGACGTGATGCTGCACAAGCGCACGGGCATCATGCAGGAGGCCCTGCTCAACTTCGTCATCCGCCTGGGCTGGAGCCACGGCAACGACGAGGTCATCACCCGCGAGCAGATGGTGGAGTGGTTCGACTTCGACGGCGTGGGCAGCACCTCCGGCGTGTGGAACCCGGAGAAGCTCCAGTGGCTCAACCAGCAGTGGTTCAAGCTGCTGCCCCCGGCCGTGGTCGCGGAGCGGCTGGTCCCCTTCCTGGAGGCCCGCGGCTTCCAGGCGAAGGGCGACGCGCGCCTGGAGCCGCTGGTGCTCGCGCTGCGCGAGCGCTCGCGCACCCTGGACGAGATGGCGAACACCGCGTCCATCTACTTCAAGAGCGGAGTCACCCTGGATGAGAAGGCCGCCGCCAAGCACCTGAGCGGGGACTCGCTCAATCTGCTGCGCCAGGCCCGGGAGCAGCTGGCCGCCCTGCCCGCCTGGACGGTGGAGCCGCTGGACGGCGTGGTGAAGACGGTGAGCGAGGCGGCCCAGGTGGGCATGGGCAAGGTGGCCCAGCCCATCCGCGTGGCCATCACCGGCAACACCACCAGCCCCGGCATCGGAGAGACGCTGCTGCTCGTGGGGCGCGACGAAGCCCTGCGGCGCATCGACGCGGCGCTGACTCGCGGGACGTGAGATTGACGGTGGACGCGGGCATCGCCGGGCCCTATCTTGGCCGGCGATGACGCGACCGCTTGACAGCCTGCGACCCCATTTCTATAAGGCGCGCCCGCTCGGGGCGGTGCTGCTGGCCCTCTGGGCAACGGCTTCCGGCGCCGAGCTGGTGAACGGCGCACAGATTCCGGATGGTGCCCAGAAGGTGGGCGAGAACAGGTACCGGGCTTCGCGAGACTTCGAAGCGACGCTCGACTACTACAAGAACGTCTACCCGACCTCGAGCTACCCGAGGCGGTCGATCGTCAACCAGCCGGGCGTCAAGGCCGTGCACATCTCCAACCCCTCGGGGAAGAACTTCGAGGGGCTGAACATTTACGAAGCGAACGAAGAGGTTCGCATCTATGTCGTCCCGCTGCAGGGGGCGGCGAAGCCGGCGAAGAAGACTGAAGGCAAGCCGGTCAGGAAAACGAAGTAGTTGAAGTCAGCAGCAGAAGTCGGTAGTAGAAGCGCCCGCAACAAGCAGCGCCGCAGCACGCAGCTCCTTGGGGAATCGTCTAACGGCAGGACAGCAGACTCTGACTCTGCTTATCTAGGTTCGAATCCTAGTTCCCCAGCTGAAAATCTCCGGTTGACTGGTCAGAACGGAGAATGTAGGAAGCAGCAGCAGAAACACAGCGGTTGTAGGGAAGCAAGCCGGCCCTGTCGTCTAGCGGTTAGGACGGAGCCCTCTCACGGCTCAAACTCGGGTTCGAATCCCGGCAGGGTCACTCAGAAACGCCCACCTTCGGAAACGAAGGTGGGCGTTTCGCTTTGCGGGCTACCGCACTCCGCCCTGCCCTTCCGGCCAGCCTCCGGTGCTGCCGCGTCCAGACACCTGGACGCGGGCGCTGCTCCTCTTCAGTTCGGGGTCGCGATGCTCTGGCGGAAGGTGTCCAACGCGGCGGTGAGCCGCTGCTGGGCGCGCTGGATGCCCCGGCGCATCAGCAGCATCCGCACCTTCTCTGGCAGGACGCGGGTGGCGTTGGACTGGCCGTAGCCCACCAGGTCCATGCGCAGGGTGATGGCCTCCAGCAGGTCGCTCAGGTCCGCGTCCGCGCCAGCCAGGAGCACCACGTCCGGCGAGCGCCCCTGAAGCCGCTCCGCCAGCGTGTGCCACTGCGGATCCCCGGTCTCCACCACCACCACGTCCGCGCTCTCCAGTTGGGGCGAGTACGGCGGCAGCTCCACCACCTCGAAGGACGCGTCGCGCAGCACCTTCACGGCCTCGGCGCTGCCCACCACCGCGACGTTGCCGGTGTGGCCCAGGCGCACTGCCTGCTCGTAGTTGCGCAGCTCCGTCTCCAGCGCCTCATGCGCGGGCTCCGGAGCATCCCGCCCGGCGTCCAGCAGCGCGGCGGCCTGCCGGGCCATCTCCCGGGCACCGTCACGCGTGCGCACGCGCTCCGAGCGGCGCTCCAACGCTGCGCGCACCTTGGCGCGCAGCACGCGCAAATCATCGAAGGGCTTCACGATGTAGTCGCTGGCACCGGCGGCGAACGCGGCGATGACGGACTCGGAGCTGGCGTAGGCGGTGATCATCACCGCCTCCAGCGCGGGCTGCATCCGCCGCGCCTCCGCGATGAGCTCCACCCCACCCATGCCGGGCAGGTTCTTGTCCGTCACCAGCACGTCGAAGCGCTGGTCCTTCAAGAGGACGAGCGCCTCCTCCGCGCTGCCCACGGGGGAGACGATGAGGTCCGCCTCCCGCCCCAACAGGCGCACGCAGATATCCAGCACCACTGGCTCGTCATCCACCAGCAGCACCTTCGAGGCGAGCGTCCCCCGCCCTTCCCCTTCACCTTCACCGGTCTCGAACGGGAGATCCATGAATTGGGAGGATCGCACAGCTCTCGTCCAACTTCGAGGGTGGGAAACAGTCGCGACCACTATGCTCTCCCGGTGAGCTTCGAAGACGCGCTGCGGGAGAACCGGGTGCCGCCGCGGCTGGGCGACGTCCGGCTTTTCTACGACGGGGGCCGCCTGGTGGGGGAATCCCTACCGCCAGCCTGGACGCTGCGGCTCTTGCCCACGCTCCTCGTGGCCCTGGCCGCCGTGTGCACGGGGGTGGGGTTGCTGCTGCTCGTCCTGGACTCGGCCCGGACGCCGGGCGCCGCGGCCCTGCTGCTCGTGCTGGCGGGAGCCATGGTGGGCGGCGCGCTGGTGACGGAGGCGCGGCTTCAACGGCGGCGCTTCGTGCTGCACTTCAAGACGGAGTCGCTGCGACTGGAGACGCTCGCGTGGGCCCCGGGCGCGGCGCGCACGGAGGTGTTCCCCTTCGACGACGTGCGCGCGGTGCACATCGTCCAGCCTCCGAAGGGCGGATACTCACTGGTGGTGGAGTACGGCCCGGAAACAGCGCCCAGACGCGCACTGCTGGTGCGGGACGTACGGGCGCAGGAGAGCGACACCCTCTACCGGGTGTGGCGGCTCCTGCACAACGCCTTCGGGCTCAAGGGAGCAGGGCTCGCTTGAAGATGAGCTCGATTTCGGTGCCCTCGCCCGGCGTGGACGACAGGCGCAGCTGACCGCCGAACTGCATCACCAGCTCGCGGCAGATGGACAGGCCCAGCCCCGTGCCGATGCCCACGGGCTTCGTGGTGAACATCGGCTGGAACACCTTCTCCTGAAGCGCCACGGGGATGCCGCAGCCGTTGTCCGACACGGTCAGCACCACCTCCTCGTCGCGCGCATCCCACCGCACGTCGATGCGGCCCGGACGGCCCGTGCCCTCCATGGCCTGCGCCGCGTTGACGATGAGGTTGAGCAGCACCTGGCACAGCTTCACCGGCCCGAAGACGATGCGGAGGGGCTCGCCGTTGCTGCTGAGCCGCGCCCGGTCCCGCACCTCCGCTCGCGCCAGCTTCACCGCGAAGGAGACGACCTCCGCCACGTCCGCGGTGGCCTCCATGTCCTCGCCGCGCGCCTGCGCACGCAGGCCCAGCGCCACCCCGCGCAGGTGGCTGGCGCCCTCGGACAGGTCCTTGATGAGCGACGGCAGGTCCTCGATGGTGGAGGACACCTCCGCGTCCGGATCCGTGGCCAGGTGCCGCGACACGTACTGCACCACGCGCTCCATGTCGCGCTGGAGCGACGACACGTTCTGCGTGAGGTAGCCCACCGGGCCCATCAGCTCGTGCGCGATGCCCGCCGTCACCTGTCCCAGCGTGGCCAGACGCTCGGACTTCATCATCCGGCCTTCCACTTCGCGGATGCGCAGCTCCAACCGGGCAATCTTGAGCGCGTCCTCGAGCGCCGCCAGCAGCTCCGCGCGGTCCCACGGCTTGACGAAGTAGCGCGTCACCTGGCCGCGGTTCACCGCGTCGATGACGGCCTGCATGTCCGCGTACGCCGTCACCAGCATGCGCTTGGCGTCAGGCGCGATGGTGCGAGCGCGCTCCAACAACTCCACGCCCGTCATCCCCGGCATGCGCTGGTCGGACAGCACCACGCCAATCTCCAGGCGTCGCTGCTCCAGCAGCGCCAGGGCCTCGTTGGGAGACGAGCACCGGAAGATGCGAAACCTCTGCCCGAAGTTGGCGTCGAACACCCTCAGGTTGAGGGCGTCGTCGTCCACGTACAGCACGGCGGGCAGGTCCGAGGCGTTCATGGAGCTCCTCCAGACCATGGCTTCCTCATCCGGAAGACAGGCTGGTCGCGCCGAAGATAACGCGCACGTCCGTCAGCGCGCCTGGGGGTACCTTGTACCCAGGCCGAAAGAGAACGTCGCGCGAAAGCACTCCGCCTCAGACGGAGGCGTTCCCGAGCGCGAGGGCCACCGTGTCCACCGACGGAAAACGGCCCCGCGGCAGCGTGCCCAGCAGCGACACCACGTGGGACGGCGCCTCGTTCTCCCGCGCCACCCAGACCAACTGCTCCGCGCTGAGCGGATACACCGCGCCGCGCAGCGCCTGCTGCAGCGAGTGCGCCAGGGACACCGCCGGAGTCAGGGGGGCCGGTGAAGGCTCCACCTCCCGCAGTCCAAGTCCCAGGCGCTCGCGAGTCATGTCGTCGTTCATTGAGTAAGAAGTTAAGCAGCGAACCGCGCCGCCTGCCGACCTTTTTTCGCCGTCCGAAGGGAGTCAGGCAGCCAGGCGCTCTGCCCCTCCATCCCACCGGGTGGCCACGCCAGCGTGGGCATCCCACCGTACCGCCACGGAAGTCCTACCCACACCCCTGACTTCAGGGAGGAGTGACGCACCATGGCGAACAAGAAGAACGAGGACGTGAAGCCGGTGAAGCACGTGGAAGCCACGCGTCCAGAGCCGTGGCCTGGCATCCAGGGCCGCAGCCGCGAGCACGAGGAAGACCTGGAGACGGGCACGCGCCGCGCGGAACAGGCGGACGTCACGGAGGCCCAGCGCAAGTTGGAGAAGGACGTCGAGTCGGACGAGCCGACGCGGGAGTAGTCCAGGCCAAGCCCCGCCCCCGTGCGTGTCACACGGGGGCGGAGGCGGCGGACCGCTCGACCGCTAGAACAACAGCCGCGACGGGTGCTCCAGCAGCCCCTTCAGCTCGCGGAGGTACTCCGCGCCGGTGGCCCCGTCGATGACGCGGTGGTCACCCGACAGCGTCACCGTCATCATCTTGCGCACCGCCAGCTGGCCGTCGCGCACCACGGCCTTCTCCGCCACGGCGCCCACCGCGATGATGGCGGACTGGGGCGGGTTGATGACGGCGATGAACTGGTCGATGCCGTACATGCCCAGGTTGCTCACCGTGAGCGAGCCGCCCGTGTACTCGGCGGGCTTCAGCGAGCGCTTGCGGGCGCGCTCCGCCATGTCGCGGGACTCGGCGGAGATGGCCTGCAGGCCCTTGAGGTCCGCGTCGCGGATGATGGGGGTGATGAGCCCATCCTCGATGGCGACGGCGATGCCCACGTCCACGGTGCCGAAGTGCAGCACCTGGTCGCCCTGGAGCGACACGTTCATCTTCGGTGAACGGCGCAGCGCGATGGCCGCCGCCTTCACGATGATGTCGTTGACGGACACCTTGAGGTCCAGTGCCTTGGCCTCCTCGCGGATCTTCACCGCGGCGTCCATCTCCACTTCCACCGTGAGGTAGAAGTGCGGCACGCCGGGCTTCACTTCCGACATGCGCTGGCCAATGACCTTGCGCATGGAGGACATGGGCACCGCCTGCGGCTCCGGACGCGTACCGAAGGCGCGAACCTCCGGCTGCGCTCCGGCCTTCTTCGCCGCCGGCGCCTGCGCGGGAGCCTTCGCCAGGCCCTGGCCCAGCGCCTGCTCCACGTCGCGCTTCACCACGCGGCCCAGCGGGCCCGTGCCGCGCACCTGGCTGATGTCCAGCCCGCGATCCTGGGCCATGCGCTTCGCCAGGGGGCTGGCGCGCAGCCGGCCGCCAGCGCCACCACCGGCTGCCGGAGCCTGGGGCTCGCGGCGCAGCGGAACGACCTGTCCTCCGGCGGGCGCGGACGGAGCCGCGGCGGCGGGGGCCTTCGGAGCCTGGGGCGCGGCCGCCGGAGCGGAGGCCCCGGCCTTGGCGCCCTTGGGCGTGAGGAACGCGATGGGCGCGCCGACCTTGGCCATGTCGCCATCGCGCACGGTGATGCGCGCGAGCGTGCCGTCGTCGTACGCCTCCACCTCGAGGTTGGACTTGTCCGTCTCCACCTCGGCGATGGCGTCCCCGGAGGAGACCTTGTCCCCCTCCTTCTTCAGCCACTTGACGATCTTCCCCTCCGTCATCGTCGGGGAGAGGGAGGGCATCAGGATGGCAATCCCCTCGCCCGCGCCGCTGGCGGCGGGAGCCGGGGCCTGCTCGGGAGGCTTCGCAGCGGCGGGAGCGGCGGCCTTGGGGGCCTCCGCCTTCTGGGGCGCCGGAGCCGAAGGCGCACCACTGGTGGCCTTCTCACCCTTGGCGCCGAGGAAGCCGATGGGCGAACCCACCGCGGCGACCTCGCCCTCGGGCACGGCGATTTGGATGAGGTAACCGTCGTCGAAGGCTTCCACCTCGAGGTTGGACTTGTCCGTCTCAACCTCGGCGATGGCGTCTCCGGAGGAGATCTTGTCTCCCACCTTCTTCAGCCATTTGACGATCTTCCCCTCCTTCATCGTCGGGGAAAGGCTGGGCATCTGGATGGGCGTCGCCATACGCGTTCAGGCTCCCTCGCGGTACAGGACCTTCTTGATGGCAGCGATGATCTTGGGCGCGTCCGGCTGGGTCGCGTTCTCCAGGTTCGCCGCATAGGACATGTTCACATCCAACCCGGTGACGCGCGCGACGGGCGCGTCCAGGTCGTCGAACGCCTGGGACTGGATGAGGTCCACCACGGACGCGCCAATACCGGCCAGCGCCCAGCCCTCCTCGCAGATGACCACGCGGTTCGTCTTGCGCACGCTCGCGAGGATGGCCTCCTCGTCCAGGGGCCGCAGGGTGCGCAGATCCAGCACCTCCACGCTGATGCCTTCCTTCGCCAGGGCCTCCGCGGCCTCCATGCAGAAGTAGTACATCCGGCTCCAGGTGATCAGCGTGACGTCCGTGCCCTCACGCTTCACGTCCGCCTTGCCCAGGGGGACGATGTGCTCGCCCTCCGGCACCTCGCCCTTGATGGCGTAGAGGCGCTCGCCCTCGAACATGACCACCGGGTTCTCGTCCCGGATGGCGCTCTTGAGCATGCCCTTGGCGTCCGCCGGGGTCGCCGGGGCAATCACCTTCAGGCCGGGGAAGTGCGCGTAGTTGGCCTCCAGCGACTGGCTGTGCTGGCTGGAGAGCCGGCCGCCCGCGCCACCCGGGCCGCGGAACACGATGGGGCAGCGCAGCTGGCCGCCGCTCATGTGGCGCAGCTTGGCCGCGTTGTTGACGATCTGGTCCATCGCCAGGATGGCGAAGTTCCAGGTCATCATCTCCACCACCGGGCGCAGACCCACCGCCGCCGCGCCCACGGAGAGACCCGTGAAGCCCAGCTCACTGATGGGCGCGTCGATGATGCGCGCGCTCCCGAACTTGTCCAGCAGGCCCTGGGACACCTTGAAAGCGCCGTTGTAGCGGCCCACTTCCTCGCCAATGAGGAACACATTGGCGTCGCGCTCCATCTCTTCGGCGAGCGCCTGGTTCAACGCTTCGCGATACATCAACTCGGGCATCGTCGGCTCCGAACTCGAATCTCGAAAGGGTAGTGGCTTGAGGGAACGTGAGCGCTAGCGGATCAGGCCCGCCTTCTTGTCCGCCTGCTCGGCCTCGGCGCGGGGCTCCAGGTCCCAGGTCACCTTCAGCTCCTGGCCCGTCGGGTAGCTCGGCCAGTTGGTGACCTTCACGCCCAGCACGCGCTCGCGCGGGCGCACGTCCTGCTCGCCCTCCTCCACGATGGTGTCGCGCCACAGCTCGTCCACGCTGGGCTCGGGCGACTCGTCGGCGAACTTCACCGCCGCGTCCACCGCGCGCTTCTCCTCTTCCTCGATGGCCTCGAAGTCCGCGTCGGTGAGGTTGAAGCCCTGCTTCATCGCGAACTCGCGCAGCTTCGGGATGGGGTCGCCCTTGCGCTCTTCCTCCACCTCCTGCTTGGTGCGGTAGTTCGCCGGGTCCGCCATCGAGTGGCCGCGGAAGCGGTAGGTGTTCGCCTCCATCAGCACGGGGCCCTTGCCCGCGCGGCAGTACTCGGCGGCGTCCTTCACCGCCTCGTACATCTTGAGGACGTCCATGCCGTCCACCGCTTCACCGCGCATGCCGTACGCGGAGGCGCGCTTGTGGATCTCCGGCACCGCGGACGTGCGCGCGATGGCCGTGCCCATGCCGTAGCGGTTGTTCTCGCAGATGTAGATGACCGGCAGCTTCCACTTCTGCGCCATGTTGAAGGTTTCGTGGAACGCGCCCTGGTTGGCGGCCGCGTCGCCGAAGAAGCACACCGTGACGCGGTCTTCGTTGCGATAGCGGCTGGCGAAGGCCATGCCCGCCGCGAGCGGAATCTGCCCGCCGACGATGCCGTAGCCGCCGTAGAAGTGGTGCTCGATGTCGAAGATGTGCATCGAGCCGCCCTTGCCCTTGCTGTAGCCGGAGCCCCGGCCGAACAGCTCCGCCATGACCATCCCGGCGTCGCTGCCACGCGCCAGCGGCTGGCCGTGGTCGCGGTAGGCGGACAGCATGTAGTCATCCGGGCGGATGGCCTCGTTGCAGCCCACCGCCACGGCCTCCTGGCCGATGTAGAGGTGGCAGAAGCCGGCGATCTTCCCCAGCGTGTACTGCTGGCCGGCCCGCTCCTCGAAGCGGCGCAGGAGGTACATCTTCCGGTACATCGTCAACAACAGGTTCTTCGAGTACGCGCTGGCCACCGCGGCATGCCTCCGTCTGGGCCGCCCCTTGAAGACCCGAGGGGGAAGGGCGGCGAACGCCGTGCGCCTCTTAGCGCGCGGCCAAGGGACTTCCAAAGCCTTTCAGAAACCGTCGTCCACCGTGCCTTTCTTTCAGGCGCGGTGCGTCACATCCTCCATGGAGAAATGCGGCACCGACACGATGCCATCCTTCAATTCCACGACCCGTCCCGAGTGGTCCGTGGCCAGGTGGATGACCGTCGCCTCCGGGAAGCGGTGACGGTAGTCATTGGCGTGCGTGGGTTCATTGTCGAACGCCGCCACCACGGTGCCCATGCGGCCCAGGCGCGCGTGCGCCTCGCGCTTGAAGGCGTCGTCGTTCTCCGCGAGCGTGGGCTTCATGACCAGGTGCACGCGCCCGTCCGCGCCGGGGGGCGTCACCATTCCGCAGCGCGCGAGGCATGACACGGTGCCTTCACGCATCGCTTCATGGCGGCCCGTCAGGTAGACGACCTGCGCGCCCGTGGCGGCCACCGCCTGCGTGAAGGCGGCCGCGCCGTCAATCGCCTCGTCGGAGACGCAGTAGGCGCTGGTGAAGAAGCGCTCCTGCCAGAAGGCGCGCGCGTCCGCATAGCGCTGCTCCACCTCCGCGTCCTCCATGCCGCACGCGCGCATGGCGGCGCGCATGTCCCAGCCGGTGTCCCAGTGGCGCGGCTCGCACACGGAGAGCAGGCTCAGGGACCGCGCGTCACCGTACTCGCGCAGGATGCGCGCCTGGCGGGGCCGGTTGTCGAAGAGGGTGGAGTCCAGGTCGAACGCCAGGACGGCCTGCGGACCGAGCGAGCGGGCCTTCTCCAGGATGCTTTGGAGCGTGTCGCGCCAGTCCGGCCGCACGCGCTGCTTGAGATCTTCAAATGCCATGGATGCCGGAAGATACATGCCCCCGGCGCGAGGCTGGCCATCAAATCACGCGCCCTGGCGCAACGCGGCCGGCCGGATGGGCAGCGACCCCGTAGGCTCCGAGGCCTCCACCCGAGCCCCCACCGGAGCCTCTGGGGCCCGGGCGAAGTTCTGCATGCGCTGGATGCCGTTGCGGTCCAACACCAGGCGGACCAGCTGCGCGGATTCATGACGCACGCCGTCCTCCATCACCGTGAAGCGGAAGACCAGGTCCACCGGGTAGCGCTTCGCGCCGCGGATGTGGCCCACGGAGAAGTCCTCCAGGTCCACGTACTCCAGCGCGAACTCCGGCTCGTCCATGTCGCGCAGGAAGCGCCCCACGTTCAGCCGGAGGATGTCCGTGACGCCCGTGAGGCCGCGCTCGGAGCGGGGCAGCAGGCGCGCGTCCAGCACGATGCGCTTCTGGTAGCGGATCACGGCTTCCGACAGCTCGCCCTGGGACACGGTGAGGAAGTCATCCTGCAGCCGCAGCGACGACACCGCCTGCGGCACCTTCACCGCCGCGCCGTAGTCCACGCGCTCCTCGCAGATGCCAATGGCGCGCGCCGTGACGGGGTCCACCAGGTCCGTGGTGCGGTCGTACAGGTGCGTGGCGGCCACGCGGCTGAACATGCGCCGCAGCCCTTCCTTGATGCGGTCCTTCATCATGTAGCCGACCACGGCCACCAGGAAGAAGTTGAGGCTCACCTGCGTGAAGCGGACCTGCGCCCAGAGCGCCACCGACGTGGCGAAGGCCATGGCCACGCCCGCCGCGATGGCGAACAGCACCTCCTCCCAGCCCTGCCGCCGCTGGCGACGGCGCGAGGACAGGAAGAGCACGTTCATGCAGAACTTCTTCAGGAAGCCCAGCCGCTGCATGTACTCCTCGTTGTCCCCGGTGGGGCTCAACACGGAGCGCAGCCGGTGCTCCTTGCGATAGGACTCCTCGCGCAGCACCGCCTCCATCAGCCCCTTGCGCAAGGGCAGCCACGGCCCCGTGCGAGGCAGCGCGTCCATGTCCGCCACCGCGCGGCGGAAGAACTGCTCCACCAACAGGCTCACGTACTCGTCCACCAGCCGCAGCGACGCGCGCGTCTTCTCCTGGAGCTTCGCCTCACCTGTGGCGCGCAGCCACGCACGGAAGCGCTCCAGCACCACGGGCACGGACTCCCCCGCCTGCCGCACCACCGTCTCCAGGTCCACCCTTCCCGCCTCGCCCGTCTTGGCGTCACAGCGCGTCTCCACCGTGGTGGCGAACCTGCGCAGCGCGCCGCGCAGCACGCACGAGAAGAGCTTCGCCTGGTAGACGACGTCCGACTCCGGAGCCAGGCCAATGCGCTGCCACGCCTCCAGCTTCACCAGCGGCGAGCCCTCCGAGGACAGGAGTTCGCCCAGCCCCATCACCGGCGTCTTGAAGCGCACGTAGTTGTGGATGTCCGCGTAGAAGTCCGCGCGAGGGTACGTCTCCGCGTCGATGTTCAGACTCGACGGCAGGAAGAGGTAGGCCTCCACCAGGTAGCGCGTCTCATCCGCGCCCGTGGGCTGGTACTCGAGCTTGATCTCGAACTGCTTGCGATCGTGGACGTCGAATCGGCTGTGGAGCGCTTCAGGTACCTGGGACACAGACTCCAGTCTATGTCACAGGGCTGTCACACGGGAGTCACCCTCACTTCGGGGCAGTAGAGCGTCCGGGGGGGCACACCGGACGCCCTTCCGCTGGAGCCTCAACCGTTGGTGCCCGTACGAGAAGACGCACCCGGCACGGCGCCCGGGACGACGTCGCCCACCGGCAGGGGCGCCGCCTTGGGCTGGGGCTTCGCGTTCCACACCCGCGTCGCCAGCACCAGGCCCACGACTGCCAGCGGCAGCATGGCCAGGGGCCAGGGCTTCCAGTTGGCGGGGTCCTTCATGGCGTCGCCAGTGGGCAGGATGGCCCCGTAGACGAGCGCGTGGATGGCCGTGCCCGCGTACACCGCGCCGTCGATGATGCCCACCACGATGCCCGCGTTCTTCTTGCCGCCGAAGTCCATGGTGGCCGTGCCGGACAGCATGCCGTGCACGCCGATGACGCACAGGGACATGAACACCACGGACCAGCCGGCGCCCGGCGTCCCCAGGAGGAACACCGCGCCGACAGCGCCCAGGAGCAGGCCCGCGTAGAGCACCGCGGACACGGGGCCCCGGCGCGAGTCGAAGATGCGGTCGCTGATGACGCCCGCGAACATGCCGCCCAGGATGCCGGCGACGCACGACAGCATGCCCCAGTTGGAGGCCACGAAGCCGCCGGACTCCCCAATGGCCTTGGCGTACTTGGGGAACCACTGCATCACCGCGTTGCGCAGGAAGCCGCTGCAGAACTCCACGCCCAGGATGATGAGGATGACGCGGTTGCTCAACAGCTTGCCGAACATCTGCGGCACGGTGAGCGCCGGGCCCGTCTCCCCGCTGGAAGCGTCCGCCGTGTCGAAGTCCGGGTGGCCCGTCTGCGACGGCGTGTCGCGGATGACGAAGAAGTCCAGCACCAGGAAGCCCAGCAGCAGCGCCGCGGGCACGAAGAACACCCACCACACCGGCGCCGCGTCCGCGATGAAGCGGCACCAATCGAACGCGAAGTACAGGCCCAGCGAGATGAGGATGCCGAACACGCCGCCCAGCTGGCCGCGCTCGCGCACGTGGAACCACGACGCGTTCACCTTGACGATGGAGACCGCGCCGAAGCTCTGGAAGTACATGTTCACGCTGTAGAGGAACGCGAGCCACGCCACCACGCCGCCCGGCGGGGCCCAGCCGTTCTTCAGCACCGCGTACACCAGCCCGCCCATGGCGATGTTCGCCACCGCGCTGCCGCCCGCGGACAGCAGGATGGTGAAGCGGCCGCCCAGCTTGTCCGTCAGCGGGCCATTGAGGAGGAAGGCCGCGCCGTAGGTCAGCGTCCCCCAGAAGAAGATGGTGGCGAAGTCCGCGTTGGACGTCTGCGCGCCCATGGCGCTGGTCGCCACGTTGACGTTGTAGCGCCCCATATAGAGGAACGCGTACGTCAGGCCCAGCGGGAACCAGTTGAAGAAGCGGCGGCGGCGGAACGCATCGGTGTGCCCCAGCTCCACCTTCGGCAGCCGTGAGAGCACCAGGCCAATGGCCCCGAGCAGGATGACGATGGGGAGCAGCTGGGCCAGCCACGGGGGCAGCGACGACATGCGACGAACCTCGCCTGCAGGAGGAAGCGGAACGGGGCAGCACCCTACCCCGTCCGTCCTCCCCCCGGAAACAGCAAGCGGCGTCAGGAAAGCCGGGCGAGCAGCCGCGTGAGGGACACCTCCGTCTTCGCGTCCGCGATGTCACCCCGACGGCACGCGTCCAGCACCGCGCTCAACGACCGCCACTGAAGGTGGATGCCCTCCTCCAATGGAGAGCCGTCTCCCTCCACCTCACCCTGCGCCACGCCGGTGACGTCCACCGCGGCCGGGAAGACCTTCTCCGACAGGATGCCCGGCGCCAGGAAGAACGCGCCGCCCAACAGCTGGATGTCCTCCGGCCGCACCGTGTAGCCCGCCTCCTCCTTCACTTCTTCCGCCGCGCGGCGGCGAAGCCCCTCCTCACCTTTGTCAGCGGGCTCCAGCAGCCCCGCGACGATTTCCTCCACGCGCAGATGGCTCACCGTGTCAGGCACGGTCATGGACGCGGTCTGCTCGCGGCGGAAGTACGCCGCGGGGCGCAGGTTCATCCGCGTCAGGACTTCCACGTTTCCATCCGACGCACGGCGGTAGATGAGCACCGACACCGCGTCCAACCGGGGCCGGTCCACCACATCCACCCGGTACACCGGAGACGACGAGCCATCCGCGCGCCGGTTGCGGCAGCGCAGCCGACGCACTCGGAGGAAACCCTCGTCACAACGCGCCGTGGCGGAGAAATCCTCGATGATCTCGATGTCAGTTACATTGGAACTGCTGGGACGCATGTCTGCCTGCTCTCCTGGTGTCCTGGTAGGTGGAGGTGCCACGGTGGCGTTGCTTGCCCGTGCACCCTTGATCCCGTAGGTTGCGCCGTCCTCAAGTCGTCACTCTCTACGAATCACGGATCCGCCACGAATGTGTCGCGCACTGCTCGGCCTCTTCTGCGCCTGCGCCCTGGCCCTCGCCTCGTGCATGCCTGTGCTGGAAGGCCAGGATTACCACCTCGAAGGTCAGGAGGTGCGGCTTACCCTCCTCCATACCTCTGACATCCACTCGCGGCTCGTCCCGTACGACTTCACGCCGCTGAAGACGGACCAGGACCTGGAGCTCATCCCGGAGGCCGGTCCCTTTGGCGGTGCCACGCGCATCGGGTCCATCCTCAAGCGCGAGCGCGCGAAGGGCGACCGCGTCCTGCACCTGGACTCTGGAGACTGCTTCCAGGGCGCGCCCATCTTCAACGTGAACACGGGCGAGGCGGAGTTCCGCTTCCTCTCCGAGACCCGTCTGGACGCCGCCGTGGTGGGCAACCACGAGTTCGACGCGGGCGCCCTCAACTTCGTCCAGAAGGCGCGCAATTTCGCCAACTTCCCGCTGCTGGCCGCCAACTACTACTGGGACGACCCGAAGACGACCGGCACCAACGGCGCCTCCATGGTGACCGCCCCCTACAGCATCCGGACGGTGAAGGGCCTGCGGGTGGGCGTCATCGGCATGGCGAACATCTCCTCGCTCAACTCCATCGTGGAGGGCGGCAACAGCCTCCAGGTGACGCCGCTGGAGCAGAACGAGGCCGCGCGCGCCTACGTGGAGCTGCTGCGCCCGGTGACGGACCTGATTGTCATCGTCAGCCACCTGGGCCTCACCGAGGACCAGGATCTCATCCAGGGCTACGAGGGCTACTATGAGTACGGCCGCGCCAAGCCCTTCATCAACCGCTCGCACGACGCGTGGAAGGTGCTGGAGTGGTTCGGGCCGGAAGGCAACGACAAGTCGGTGGTGCGCGTGCACATCGCGGGCGTCACCGGCATGGACGTCATCCTGGGCGGCCACCTGCACGTGGTGCTCAACCCGCCGCAGCTGGTGACGGACCCCGCCGGCCGCAAGGTCGTGCTGTCGCACTCGGGCGCGTTCGCCAAGTACGTGGGCCGCCTGGAGCTGGTCGTGAAGATGCCCAACCAGCTGGGCGAGGGCGAGGGCGCCGAGGTCGTCAGCCAGGACTACCACGCGTTCCCGGTGGACGCGCTCTGGTGCAACGAGGCGATGCGCAAGTACCGCTTCGACGACAACATCTTCTGGGACCCGGGCGAGTTCATCAACGCGCCGGGCGTGCGCGAGGCCATCGCCGAGTGCGGCCGTCAGGAGGACGCGCAGGTGACGGACCTGCTCATCCCGTACCTGCTGGGCATGGACGTGAAGCTGCAGCTCACCTCCATCTTCTCCTACGCCCCCCTGGACGTGCAGCGGCGCAACAACTCCAACGGCGGTGACTCGCCGCTGGGCAACATCGCCGCGGACTCCATGCGCAAGCGCAACCGCGTGGAGGCGGAGATGGCGCTCACCAACTCCCTGGGCATCCGCGACAACCTCTACGCGGGCGTGGTGACGCAGGAGGCGATGTTCAACGTGTTCCCCTTCGAGAACACCATCAACATCATGTACCTGTCCGGCGCGGAGATGCAGGAGATGTTCGACTTCGTCACCGAGCGCTCCGCGGAGCGCGGGTGCGTGAGCCAGGCGCAGGTCTCCGGCGCCCGCTTCACCATGGACTGCGCCCAGGTGCAGCTCAACGACCTGCGCGTCGCGTGCACCCCGGCCACGGTGGCCACCGCCTGCCCCCAGGAGAACCGCGAGGGCCACGCGCCCTGGCAGTGCCTGGAGGACACCGCGGGTTCGCGCTGCTGGGCGCACCCGGGCATCAACATCGAGATCAACGGCCGGCCGCTGGACACCAACGGCACGTACAAGGTCGCGGTGAACGACTACATCGCCAAGGGCGGCTCCGGCTTCACGGTGCTCAAGCGCAACACCACGCGCATCGAGACGGGCATCAGCCTGCGCGACTCGCTCATCGGCTACATGCAGGGCTTCTGCAACTGCGACGACCTGCTCAACGGCCGGGAGACGTCCAGCAACGGCACGCGCTGCGGCTCGCTGGTCGGCGGCAAGTGGACGGTGGACGAGAAGACGCTGAACTCCTGCAAGGTGTCCAAGGCCTTCGAGGAAGGGCTCGACAAGACCGTGGGCAGCTGCTCGTGCCGGGACCTGCTCAAGGTGACCGACAATGCCCAGGAGCAGCCGGCGGCCATGGCCCGGTGCGGCCTGGCGGACACGACGAAGCAGGCGGCCCTGGAGCAGTGCGCGCTGCCGCAAGGCCCCTACACCGGCCGCTGCACCTGCCGGGACCTGCTGACGGGGAACAACCCCACGTGCGGCAACGTGACGAGCCAGCTGCGTTCATTCTGTGAGAAGCCCACAGCCATGCCCATCGCGAGCGCCATCGAGGATGGCCGCATCGGGCGGAGGGTGAAGTAATGAAGCGACTCTTCCTGCTGTCCACGCTGGCCCTGGCGGCCGGCTGCTACACGAAGGAGTCCGAGGAGCCCACCGGACTCACGTCCTTCCGCGTGGAGGTGACGAGCATCACCACCGGGGGCTCCGCCGCGACGCTGCTGCCGGTGGTGAACGCCTGCGCCGGGAAGTACGGCAACGACCAGGCCGCGGTGCCGCCCGAGGTGCGTGGCACCACGGACTGCCCCTACACCCTGCCCCGATCGGACGTGGACATCGGTCTGTCCATCACCGCGCTGGACGGCACCGGCGGGGAGATGACGACCTTCAACGGGCCGGTGTCCTTCCGGGTCATCCCGGGCGACCTCACCGGTGAGTACGGCCAGCGCTGGACGCAGCTCACCAACGGCAAGGGCACCGGCACCGTGCGCGTGGCCCACCTGTACGGCGAGACGCACGTCTGGGTGCAGGACCAGGACCTGGAGCTGGTCTACGCGGACGGCGGCGTCGTGGGCGACCTGTCCCAGCTGCCCCAGGAGCCGGCCACGCGCACCCTCGCGACCGGCCTGTCCCACGGCATCCGGTTCGAGGAGCCCTCCCTGGCCACCATCAACCTGCCCGAGGGCGGCTCGGAGACGAGCGTCTTCATCAAGCAGTTCATGCGCGTGGGCCGCAATCCGGAGTCCGGCGAGCCGCTGACGCAGAACTGCGACCCGTCCGACCCCAACAACGGCAAGCAGATGATGCTGCTGGTGACGGGCACGGACTCCAGCGGCTTCTACGTCACGGACATGACGGCCTGCCGCGTGCTGGAGAAGAGCGTCACGGGCGCGAACGTCCAGACCGCGGAGCCGGATGGCTTCAACCCGGGCCGCTTCAACAGCATCTACATCTACAACTACTCCTTCCCGGAAGGGCTGGACTCCGGCGACCTGCTCTGGACGCTGTCCGGCACGGTGGCGGAGTTCACCAACACCACGCAGATGAGCTTCCCCGCCTGGACGCTGCGGGAGAACGTGCGCCTGTTGCCGCAGGACCAGTGGAACAAGTACCTGGCCCAGGTGCCGCCCGTGGAGATCAACGGCCGGCTGTGCGGCTACAGCGGTTCGCCGTACCTGGACGACATCCTGTGCGGCTACAGCTACAAGAACTACAAGATGGAGAGCCTGGAGTCTTCGCTGGTGAAGCTGCGCCGGGTGAAGTTCCCCAAGGTGTTCCGCAACTGCGACGCCAACGGCAACAACGACATGCCCATGTTCTGCCCGGTGGGCAGCAGCGCGTCGCGCACCTGGCAGAACTGCTTCGAGGAGCCGCCGGATGATCCGGACCTCCCGGAGCGCCAGTGCGTCATCGACTGCACGCTGGGCATTGGCGAGTACGCCGGCACCATCTGCGCGGAGAAGACGACGTACACGAGCTTCGGTCAGTTCGTGGTGGAGATGAACGCCACCGGTCCCGCGTCCATGGGCATGGACGAGTCCGTCCCCAACCGCATCATGAACGTCAACGTGGGCACCACGCCCGTGCGGCCGGACAAGTCGCTGCCCCAGGGCTACCGGATGAACATCATCTGCACCCAGCCGGTGCACGCGCGCTTCGGCCCGGTGAGCGTGACGGCGGACCAGACGGACACGCTCATCGCGGCCAACACCCGCTTCGAGTACACCCTGAAGGGCTCCGAGGTGACGGTCGCGCTGGTGCGCGACGCCGCCGCCACGGCCAACGCCGCGTGCAAGGTCGCTCCGGACACGCGCTCGCGCATCAGCCTGCAGATCAAGGACGCGGTGCCGGACCTCAACCCGGACTGCAACGAGAACGATGCCGACGCGGCGAAGGCGCTCCAGTGCAAGCAGCTGCGCGCGGCCACCTTCGACGTCGTGGGTCACCTGAAGCACGTGGGTCCGGCGCGTCCGCGCTGGAACGTCCTGCCGAGAGACCAGGACGACCTGTGCTGCTACCCCGGGCCCGGGATGGAGTGCCCGAAGCCCATCAAGCCGTGCCCGTAGTCGCCATTCACCTTTGATTTGAGCAGTCGCATTGCGCGCCCCGGCGGTAAGCCGGGGCGCTGGGAGGAGCGGTCTCCCCCGGACCGCTTCCTGGAGGGAATTTGAAAACGTTGCAGACGCTGGCCCTGGCGGGCCTGACAACCCTTTCCGCGCCCGCTTGGGCCGGGGACTTCGTGGACACCCGTTTGTCGTTCGTCTTCGCGGACGACAACGTGCTGGCGGGCGCGGGAGAGACCACTCCCAACAGCCCGAACGCGCGCTTTGGCGCGGGCAACCAGAACACGCAGTTCTACGACAACTTCAACACCCGGTTCTCCGGCTTCGAGTCGCTGTCGAACGTCGTGCTCTACAAGCGCATGCCGGCGTTCTTCGAGGGCCTCACGACGGAGGCGGCCCTCACGCTGCTGGTGCTGGAGCGCCCGTCTGGCGGTGTCGACATCCTCGACAACTCCAGCTACGTGCGCCTGAACTACCAGCCGCCGGGCTGGGGTGAGAAGGAAGGCATCTCGCTCACCGGCTTCCCGGTGTCCGCGGACCGCTTCCGTCTGGGCTATGCGTACCGCATCTCCTGGGGCGGCAGCTCCATCTTCACCAACCGCGCGTCCGCGGCGGGTGTGCCGGGCGCCAAGTTCCAGGTGACGCGCGACCGCTGGTACGCGTACGTGGGCGGCAAGACGGCGCTGGTGCTCAACGACCTCATCCTGGAGCAGGAAACGCTCTACGGCGTGATGGCCGGCGCGGGCTGGGACATCCTGGAGACGCTGCGCGTGGAGGCCGGCGGCGGCTACTTCCAGAAGGGCATCGTCCCGGGTCTGGCGAACCAGTCCATCGAGGCGGGCGTCAACTCGGCCGGCGTGTCCGGGCAGGTCGTCTACCACGTGGGCGTGCCGGTGGGCACGAGCGTGGACTTCCGGCTCTACAAGAACGACCCGGAAATCTACCAGCGCTTCTTCGCGCCGGAGACGTACCCGGGTGGCCTGTCGTACTCCTTGTCGCTGGAGGGCAGCTACCTCACGCAGACCCTGCAGGACCCGGACAAGTTCGGCGCCACCAAGCCCCAGGGGGCCGTGGCGCTCGCCTTCCAGGGCCGCGCGAAGCTGAACCGGTTCCGCTTCAACGCGCTGGCGCTGGTGCGCAGCCTGTCCTTCATCCAGTTCGACGTGCCGGGCTTCCCCCCGTTCCAGGACTTCCCCACGGGCACGGTCCTGAAGCCTGAAGTCTTCGGCGCGCTGGGCGTGGACTACAACATCGAGAAGCTGCACCTGACGCCGGGCTTCATCATCGGCGCGCAGCAGCCGGCGTCCTTCCGCAGCCCGGTTCCGCTCGTGGGCGGCAGCAACCCGCCCCCCAGCCTCACCGGGACGCGCACGGTCGTGGTGCGTGACGCCAACCAGCTGAGCATCCTGCCCAGCACCTGCGGTGGCACCAGCGCCTGCGAGGCGGAGCTCATCTGGTCCGCGAAGGCCACCTTCCGGTGGGACCTGTCGGAGACGGTCGCGGCCGTGGGTGAGGTCTACTACACGTACGACACCAACCGGACCACGTTCGAGGACGACGTGACGGGCATCGCGCAGCCGAACTTCGAGAAGCCGCACGCGCTGGGCTTCAACACGCTGCTGCAGGCGCGCTTCTAGGCCGCCCTGCCCTCTTCGGGCAGCTTCGCGGGGCCCGCCGTGCATCACGGCGGGCCCTTCGTGTTTCTAGAAGGCGGACGTCATCCGCACCACCTCGTCGAAGGCGGTGAGGCCCTGCGCCAGCTTGCGCACGGCGGCCTCGCGCAGCGTGCGCATGCCACCGCGGCGCGCCGCCTGTACCAGGTGCTCGTAGGGCGCCTCGCGGGCGATGAGCTCACGCACCTCCCGGTTCGTGGAGACGATTTCGAAGACGCCGGTGCGGCCGGAGAAGCCTGTGCCGCGGCAGCGCACGCACCCCGCGCCCTTGGACAGCTTCACGCCGCCGGGCAACAGCGGCAGCGGCGCATCGAGTGCCAGCAGTTCGTCCGGCGTGAGCACCGCGTCCTCCGCGCAGTGCACGCAGACGCGGCGCAGCAGGCGCTGGGCCATGACCCCCAGCAGGCTCTGAGCGAGGAGGAAGGCCGGCACGCCCAGGTCCTTCATGCGCGCCACCGCGCCCAGCGCGTCGTTGGTGTGCAGCGTGGAGAGCACCAGGTGGCCGGTGAGCGCGGCTTGAATCGCGTTCTCCGCCGTCTCCGCGTCGCGGATTTCGCCCACCATGATGACGTCCGGGTCCTGGCGCAGGATGTGGCGCAGCGCCCCCGCGAAATCCAGGCCCACCTTGGGCTGCACCTGCACCTGGTTGAAGGTGTCCCACACCATTTCGATGGGGTCTTCAATCGTGGTGACGTTGACGTCCGGCCCCGCCACCGCCTTGAGCGCGGAGTAGAGCGTCGTCGTCTTGCCGCTGCCCGTGGGGCCCGTCACCAGGATGAGGCCGTGGGGTTGATCAATCCACGACTCGAAGTGGCCCTTCTCGTCCGGATCGAAACCCAGCTGGGCGATGTCCTGCACCAGCGTCTCCGGGTCGAAGATACGGATGACCACCTTCTCGCCGAACGCGGTGGGCAGCGTGGAGACGCGGAGCTCCACCTCGCGGCCGTCGCGCTCCGTCTTGATGCGGCCGTCCTGGGGGCGGCGCTTCTCTGAGATGTCGATGCGCGACAGCATCTTCACGCGCGACACGATGGGCGGGTGCACCTGCGCGGGCAGCGTGTAGACGGGGTGCAGCACACCGTCGATGCGCAGGCGCACCACGGCGGTGGCCCGCTTCGGTTCGATGTGGATGTCCGACGCGCGATTGTCGAACGCGTAGCGCAGCAGGTAGTCCACCGCCTGCACCACCGGCCGGTCGGACGCCTCCAGCTCCTGCGTGCCGCTGAGCGACACCAGCTGCTCGAAGTTGGCGATCTGCGCGTTCGCGCCACTGAAGTCGTCCGCGGCCTGGGCCAGCGTCTTCTTGAAGCCGTAGATGTCCGCGATGGAGCGGAGGATGTCCGTCTTCGCGGACAGCACGGGCTCCACCGGCTCGCCGGTGAGCCGGTGGAAGGACTCGAAGAGCTCGCGGTCGAAGGGGTTGGCCACCGCCACGCGCAGCCGCCCCTGTTCGGTGCGCTCCAGGGGCAGCAGCACGTGCTTCTGCGCGTAGGGCCGGGACACCGTGCGGGTGGCCAGCGCCATGTCCATCTTCAGCGGATCCAACTTCCGGTAGGCCAGCCCCGCGGCGCGCGCGGCGGCCTCCGTGACGCGGTCCTCGTCCAGCACGCCACGCCCCCCCGGCGCCGGAATCTGGAAGGCCGCGACCAGTTCCACGGGTGACACGTCATAGCGTGCCGCGTCCTTGCCCGTTCCGGCCTGCGCCTTGATGACGCGGGCGCGCGCGGCGGGCTCTCGCGCCAGCACCTCCTGCGCCTGCTGTGGTGTCAGCAGGCGCTGGGCGACCAGGGCCTCCAGGACGAAGCCGAGAGTGAAATCCGTGGCGCCGCGCGAGGGGCCGCTGCTTCCGGGGGGAGCCGCCTGGGTCACACGTTCCTCCTTCTGCGGGTGGCCAGGAGCAACACCCCGAGCCCCACGAGGAATGCCGCGGAGGAGGGGCCGCTCTGGCAGCCGCAACCGCCGGGGTCGTTGTTCGTTCCGCCCGTGCCGCCGTCCAACGGAGGGGGCGGCGGCGTGCCACCGTCACTGCACAGGGTGCAGGTGCCGCCGTCCGTCTTCACGTACGGGTCGTAGCACTGGCCGCCATTGCCGCAGTACAGGCCGTTGGGGCAGTCCTGGTTGGTGCGGCAGGGGGCGATGCAGGCGGTCCCCTCCTGGAACGGCACGCACTGGAGCGGCGAGGAGCAGGTGCCCGTGCCGCAGTCGCGGAAGCAGAAGCGGTCCTCGCCGGTGCCCGCCGAGCGGCAGGTGCTGCCGGGGCCGCACGTGCAGGCGGCCACCGAGCACGGCTCCGCGCACACGCCCTGCGGGTTGCCGTTGAGCTTCAGGCACTGCTGGTTGAAGCCGCACTCCGAATCCTGGAGGCACGGGTCGCCAACGCTGCGCGTGCCCGTCAGCTGCTGCACGCAGGCGTGGTCGCACGAGCGGCAGGCGTAGTTGGAGCCACAGTCGTTGTTGGTGGAGCAGTCGGCGACGCACACGTCGCCCCCGCCGTTGGGCAGCGTGTTGCAGGTATAGCCGTCGCGACAGTCACCCTTTCCCGGGCGGCAGTTCTTCAGACAGCGCTTGCCCACGGAGCCCACGGATGCGCACGTGGAGCCGGTGGGGCAGTCCGCGTTGGCGACGCAGGACTCCGTGCAGTAGCCGTCCTTCCAGGCCGGGAAGGCGGGGGTCTTGTCCGCGTCCGTGAGGCAGCGCGAATCCGCCGCGCCGCACGAGGAGGCGCTGGCGCAGGGGTTGCCCACCTTGGTGCCCGTGCCAATCGCCTCCGGCAGACAGGCGAACTGCGAGCCGGCGATGAGCGTGGACGCGCGGCACTGGTAGGGGTCCGGGCAGGCTCCGGGCGCACCGGACGGGCACGCCTTGGAGCAGATCTTCATCGAGTTGCCGCTGGTGGTGGACTGGGTCGTGACACAGGTGAGCCCCGCGGAGCACGCGGTGGTGTCACAGGGCGAGCCCACCGCTCCCGTCTGCGGGTAGCGCTGGCAGAACGCGCCCCGGTCATAGGACGACAGGGTGCGCCGCTGCACGCCCGTCTCCTGCGCGAAGTACATCACCGAGTCCGGGTACTCATACGTGCTGCCCAGGCCCAGGCAGTGGCCCACCTCGCGCATCACCGCCGTCTGGATGTCCATGAAGCCCGCGGGCGTGGGGGTGAACGAGGTGAACTTGTAGCGCACGGCGTTGAGGAAGATGTCGCACTGGTAGACGTTGCCGCCGTGGCTCAGAGGCACCGCGACGGACACGCTCGTCTCGTTGAGCACGTCCTTGTACTGGGTGCTGAGCGGGTCGGTGACCCAGATGGCGGCGACGCTGAAGCCGTCCAGCCGATCGTTCACGTCCGGGATGGGGACGATGGTGGAGCGGCCCTTGTACGTGAAGGCGGGCCACGCGCAGTCCACGTCCTGCCAGGCCTGGAAGGACTTCTTCACCGCGTCTTCCACCAACGAGATGTCATTGCCCGCCGGCTGGTTGTTGCGCGCGTCCACGTAGTACGGGAACGGGTCCTGGCTGTTGTTGAGCACCCAGTGATCCAGGAACTGGTAGCCCCCCTGGGCCTGCGCCGTCGTGGCCAGCGCCAGCAGTCCAAGGAGGAAGACACTCCGCTGCGTCCCACGCATCATCACCCGCACCTCGTCACGTCACGTCCGCACGGGGCGCTCCGACTGGGCGCCCGGACGTCACCGGGCGCGCAGTCTACCCGTGAACGGCGCGAACGGTGGCATCCACCAGCGCTTCGGGCGTGGGACGCTCGGCCACGGCGGCCACGGGGATTCCCAGCTGCGTCAGCGCGGTCGCCGTGGTGGGGCCAATGGCCACCACCTTCGCGGAGGCCAGCGGCTCACGGCCCACCCCCTCCACGAAGGCCTCCGCGGTGCGCGGCGAAGCAAAGAGCACCACCTGGGGCGGGGACGCGGCCAGCTGGGCGAGCGCCTCCGGGTCGACGGCGGCCGGCGCGCTGCGATAGGCCGTCACGCGCGTGACACGCACGCCCAGGTCGCGCAGGCCGTCCTCCAACTCCCGCCGCCCCTCCTCCGCCGCGGGCAGGAGCACGTCGTCCTCCGGCCCCAGCACGTCGCGCAGGGCGGTGAAGAGCGCCGCGCCGGTGCCCTCGTGGGGTTCTGCCTCCACCTTCAGGCCAAAGCCCTCCACGGCCCTCGCGGTGCGCGGCCCCACGGCGGCCAGCTTCACGCGGGACAGCCGGTCCAACGTGCCGGCGAGCCGCAGGGCCTCCAGGAAGGACTCCACGGCGGAGGGGCTGGCGAACACCACCCAGTGGTAGCGCTGCACGTGCTCCGCGGCGGACGCGAGCGGGCGCGGGTCCTCCGGCGGATGCAGCTCCAACAGCGGCAGGCTGAGGACCTCCGCGCCCTCGTCCTCCAGGAGGAAGCACAGCTCCTCTGCCCGCTCACGGGGGCGCGTCACCAAGATTCGGATGCCATCCAGTCGCCGGTCCACGGGCTGGCACTCTAGGCGCGGGACGCGCCTTCGCGGCGGCCGAAATCGCGCAGGATGTCTCCCGCCCCGCGCGACAGGAGCTCGTCCGCGAGCGATTCGCCCAGCCGCTCCGCTTCCGGTACGGGCCCCTTCACCTCGCCCCGCACCACCAGCGAACCGTCCGGCCGGCCCACCAATCCGCGCAGGTACACCTGGCCGTCCTCCACCGTGGCGTGGCCGGCGAGCGGCACGCTGCAGCCGCCCTCCAGCTTCGCCAGGAAGGCGCGCTCGGCCCGCACGGCGTTGCGCGTGAGGGCGTCTTCCAGGGGGGCGAGCAGCGCGCGCACGTCCGCGTCCGCCTCGCGGCACTGGATGGCCAACACGCCCTGCCCCACCGCCGGCAGGCTCTCCGCCACCGGCACCACCTGGGTGATGTGGTGGTCCAATCCCAGGCGCTTGAGCCCCGCCGCCGCCAGCATGGCGCCCGCGAGCTGCAAATCGCGCGTCTTCTGCAGGCGCGTCTGCACGTTGCCGCGCAGGGAGACGATCTCCAGGTCCGGCCGGCGCGCGCGCAGGATGCAGCTGCGCCGCAGCGACGACGTGCCCACCTTCGCGCCCGCGGGCAGCATCGCCAGCGTGTGCCCGTCCGGGCTGCAGAATGCGTCGCGCGGGTCCTCGCGCGCCGGCACCGCCGCCAGGATGAGCCCCTCCGGGAACACCGACGTCATGTCCTTGAGGCTGTGCACCGCCACGTCCGCGCGGCCGTCGAGCAGGGCCTGCTCAATCTCCTTCACGAACAGGCCCTTGCCGCCCACCGCGGACAGCGGCGCGGACAGGAAGCGGTCGCCCTCGGTGATCATCTTCACCAGGGTGACCTCCAGGCCGGGGTTGCGCTCGGTGAGGAGCGAGGCCACGTGATTCGCCTGCCACAGCGCCAGCGGGCTCTCCCGCGTCGCGATGCGCACCGTCTTCATCGCCTTCATCGCCGGCTCCCGGTGGCCACCACGGTGTTGCGCGCCTCCTGTGGAGGTGCGGCGGATTCTTCCGGAGCGATGGCGGCGGCCTCCGCCTCCGTGAGGCCGAACAGCTCCGCGGCGGCGCCAGCCAACCGGTTGCCCTCACCCTGCGGGCCCACGGCGCGCAGGCGCGCGGTGGGCTCATGCAACAGCTTGTTCACGATGGCTCGCCCCATGGCCTCGATGCTCTTCTTCTGCTTGTCGGTGAGGCCGTCGCCCAGGCCCAGCAGCGTGCGCTCCACCTCCGCGCGGGCAATGGCCTCCGCGCGCTGACGCAGGCGCGCCAGCACGGGCATGCCGTCGCGCAGCGCGCGCTCCCGGGCGAAGCGCGCCACCTCCTGCGCCACCAGCCCGCCCGCCTTGTGCGCCTCTTCCGCGCGCGCGGCGGTGTTGTCCGCGACGAACTTCTGGATGTCATCCACGTCGTACGCGTGCACCCAGTCCAACGTCCCCACCGCCGGGTCGATGTCTCGCGGCACCGCCAGGTCCACCATGAACAGCGGCCGTCCCTTGCGCGCCTTGCCCAGCGCGCCGACATTTTCGCGCGTGAAGATGGGCACCGGCGACGCGGTGCTCGTCACCACCACGTCCGCGGCGCCGAGCAGCGTGAAGAGCTCCTCGTAGGGCTTCGCCACACCGCCCACCTCCGCCACCAGCGCCTCCGCGCGGGCGAGCGTGCGGTTGGTCACGATGAGCTTCCCGGCGCCCGCGTTCTTCAGGTGCCGCGCCGCCAGCTCACCCATCTCTCCCGCGCCCACCACCAGCACGGTCTTGTCCTTGAGCCCGTCGAACACCTTGCTCGCCAGCTGCACGGCCGCGGACGCCATGGACGTCGCCGCGCGACCCACCGCCGTCTCCGTGCGCACGCGCTTGGCGCAACCGAACGCCGCCGCGCACGCACGCGTCAACTCACCGCGCACCGCGCCCGCGCCCTGACCGCGCTCGAAGGCGTCCTTCACCTGCCCAAGAATCTGCGCCTCGCCCAGCACCATGGAGTCCAGGCTGGACGCCACGCGGAACAGGTGCACGAGCGCCGCCTCGCCCTGGTGCTCGTACAGGTGCTCCAACGCCTCCGCGCCGCCCAGCGAGTGCAGCGTCTCCCGCGCGCGCTCCCGCGCCAACTCCGCGCTGGGGGCCGCCAGGTACACCTCCACGCGGTTGCACGTGGACACCCAGAGCGCCTCCACGGGCGATTGCGCCAGCCGCTGCAACACTTCCGACTGCCGGGCTTCAGGCAATGCCAGCCGCTCGCGGACACCCAGGGGCGCGGTGCGGTGTGACACGCCGATACAGATGATTTCCATGGCTACGGCATCCCCGGGCCAGCGGCGGACAGGTCGTAGGACGACAGGAAGGAGACCAGCACCAGGCAGAAGCCGGCCATGGTGAGCAGCGCCACCCGCCGGCCACGCCAGCCGGCGAAGATGCGCGCGTTGACGAGCGCGGCGAACACGCCCCAGGCGACGAACGTCGCCACGTGCTTGGCTTCGAGCGCCCAGGCGAGCCCCCGCAGCGTGGTGGTGAACAGGGCGCCGGTCGCCAGCGTGAGCGACAGCGCGATGAACCCCCACACCACGAGCCGCCGGTTGAGCGTGTCCAGGAACTCCAGGGACGGCAGCCGGGAGAAGAGCAGCCCGAAGTGCTTGGCCTTCACCTCCCGCTCCATCAGCAGGTACATGACGCCCACCCCCGCCGCCACGCCGAAGGCCGTCATGCCCAGAAGCGCGATGGTGACATGCACCGGCAACAGCGGCTGGCGCACCGCGTCCGGCAGCGGCGTGGACCCGCCGTGCAACAGCATCCCGATGAGCAGCACCGCCACCGCCAGCGGCGTGAGGAACGCGCCAATGACGGGCTTGCGGTAGCGCACATCCAGCGCCAGGAAGAGCGCCAGCAGCAGGAAGGCGAAGGTGGACATGCCCTGCGCGGGGCCCACCAACCGGCCCCCCTGCGCGCTCAGAAGGCCCATGAGCGCAACGCAATGCATCAGCAGCCCGGTCCCCACCAGCACCCGGCCGGTGACGGCGAGCACCTGGGACTGGCGGACCAGGAAGGCGAGGTAGACGAGCGCGGCCAGGCCGTAGGCGTGGCAGGCGAGCGAGACGAGCGTATGGCTCATGGCGGCAGGCTCATAACCCCGGCCGAGGAGGCATTCAGTCCTGCCTCAGCCCGTTTTACATTTTATTGAGAATGAAGGCCGCCAGCAGGTCGGTCTCCGAATTGGGCTTGCGCTCGGGGGCGGGCGCCCCCACCTCCGCGACATAACCCGGAACGACTTCGTACGCGGAGTCCCCGACCAGGATGGAGTCGGCCATCTGCTCGGCGCCCAGCCGGCCGAGCTGCTCCTCGGTCTTCACCCGGGATACCAGTTGGTGCGTGTCCTCCCCGGACACCAGCTGCACCACGTGGACAGCGGGTGTGAGCGGCCAGGTGCTCCCGCCTTCGGCGGCGACCACCAGGCGGCCCTCGCGCAGGTCTGCTTTGTCCTCCAGCGCCCACTCCTCGAGCTGGGCCTGGGACAGGAAGAGCTTCGTCACGCCCCACAGACTACACCACCCTCATGTCCGGCGGGCCTGGAAATGGGGTGCAACCTCCGGCCAGATGCGGCATCCGTTCCACCGGAAGCGGCCCGGCCTTCCCGCCCCCCTGGCACCCGCCGGACGCGAAGCTCAGGACGTATCCTACTCAAGCAGTAGACACGAGGTGACGACATGGCTGGCGACGTGATCAACATCAGTGATTCGGACTTCCAGAAGCAGGTCCTGGATTCTCAACAACCCGTGCTCGTGGACTTCTGGGCCACCTGGTGCGCTCCCTGCCGCGCCATCGCGCCCTCCGTGGAGGCGCTGTCCGCCCAGTACAAGGGCCAGGTGACGTTCGCGAAGATGGACATCGACGCGAACCAGGACACGCCTCAGCAGTTTGGCATCCGCTCCATCCCCACCCTGTTGCTCTTCAAGGGCGGCAAGGTCGTGGAGCAGATTGTCGGCGCGGTGCCGAAGTCGCGCATCGAGGACGCGATCCGGAAGAGTCTCTAAGTCCGTGTGTCCCCGGTGACGGGCCCGCGCTTCGCGGCCGTCTCCTTCGTCCCCTCCCACCCACGGCGCCGCTGGCTCTCACCGCCAGACTCCGCGCCCGGTGAGAGGGGACGCTGCGTCTGGGCTCCCAACCAGACACCCCGGCGTGACATGCCTGGCGGTTCGATATGTCTGTAGAAAGACAACTCACCGCGACGCTAAGGGCTTTCACGTACCGGGTGCAGGTTGCCCCCTGACGCAGACATTTCTCTGCCCTTGAGACAAACGCCCGACAGGGACGGCTGGGCGATCCTCCCGTCGTGTTTTGTTCAACAGACATTGAAACTGCATTGCGAGTCAAACACGACCCCAACATGTCTTGTTGACAGAGTTCGCCACAACAGACAGAAGTCGCGAGTACACGCCTGTCTTGATTGGCGAGTTTCTACAGGAGTTTTCATGGCACGCCTTCGCAAAGAATTGACCTCGCAAGCACCGCTGACCCCTGCCCTGACGTCGTGGGCGGAGGCCCTGGGTGATGCCATCGGCCGCGGCATGCTGCGCGCGCTGAACACGGGAATGCCGAGCATGGGCGCCGTCACGGCGTCGCCGGGCAATGGCGCGGTGATGGCGGGTCGCCGCCGCGGCCGTCCCCCCAAGACGGTGGCGGGCGGGCCGGTGCCCATGGACCGCCGCTGCACGGTGAGTGGTTGCACTCGCGAGCAGCGCTCCAAGGGCCTGTGTTCCGCGCACTACCAGGCCGAGCGCCGCAGGCAGATCGCCACCGGCAAGCCCGCCTGACCCCCGTACCGGGGCCCTACTCGCCGCGCCAGGGGTCTCCGGGCGTGGTGGCCTTGAGCAGCTCCCAGGCCGCCATCACGTCGATGACCCGCTCCAGCTCATTGGGCAGGGAGCGGGCGCGCTGGGACTTGAGGTAGTCCTCCGTGAAGGCCCTCAGGCGCATGCCCAGGAAGAGCCGGGCGAGCGCCACCTCCGTCTGACCTGAGAAGTCCAGGAAGCGCAGGGCGAACCCGCTGCGGCCCTCATCCTCCGGGCCACGCTCCTCCCGCACAATCTCCGCGCGAGCCTCCACGGGGGCGGCCCCCTCCTCCAGCGCGAAGCGCGCGCGCACCACCGAGCCCATGGGCAGGAAGAAGGTGCTCGCGAGGAAGGCACCGCTGACGCTCACGTTCACGGACGTGAGCCCGGCGGAGAAGCGCCGGCCGCCCGCGTCGTCCTCCATCCAGAGGTCGAAGTGCGTGGCCAGCTGCGCGCGCGGGAAGTGCCGGTGCTCCGGCTCCCCCTGGTTCATTTCGATGCGGGGCACCGCGCCGGGCAGGGGCACGTTGCGTGAAGTGCCCACCGGCGGAACCAACGGCCGGGGTGCCTGCGTGTCCTCCGGCCCGCGGACCGCCGTGCCGGCCTTCGCCGTCGTCACACCCTTCCTCTGCACCACCATCGGAAGCCTCCGCGGCCGTCAGAACATGTGACGGCGCATGCTGATGTTCACCAGCAGCCCGATGCACAACATCACCGACAGCATCGAGGAGCCGCCGTAGCTCATGAGGGGCAGCGTGATGCCCGTCACCGGCAACAGGCCAATGACCATGCCGATGTTTTCGAACACCTGCCAGAAAAGTGTGGCCACCACCCCCACCGCGACGAACGCTCCAAAACGGTCTCGTGCACTGAATCCCACGCCCAGCCCGAGAATGAAGATGCCGCCGTAGAGCACGAGCAACAGGAGACAAGAGAAGAAGCCGTGCTCCTCGGCCCACACGGAGAAGATGAAATCCGTGTGCTGTTCCGGCAGGAAGCGCAGACCTGTCTGGGTTCCCTCACGCCAGCCCTTGCCGGTGAGGCCACCGGAGCCCACGGCAATCTTGGATTGCGCGGCGTGATAGCCGCTGCCGCGCAGGTCCGCTTCCGGGTCCAACCACCCGGAGATGCGCTGGCTCTGGTGTTTCTTGAGGTAGTGGCGCACGACGGTGCTGCGAGGCTCGGGCATCTCCCGGACGTAGTCGTTCCAGATGATGAGGCCGCCCACCAGCACGCCCGCCACGATGGTGGCGCCCAGGTACCAGCGCACCTTGCCGAAGAGGATGACGGTGCCGGAGGACAGGAAGATCATCAGCGCGGTGCCCAGGTCCGGCTGCACCAGCACCAGCGTGAAGGGCACCATCACCACCAGTACCGGCTTCCACAGCCGTACGAGCCCGTAGGACGGCTGATTGGGCTGGAAGTCGTCGTGGTAGACCTTGGCCAGCATCAGCACGACGCCAATCTTCATGAACTCGGCGGGCTGCAGGCGGAACGGGCCAATGACGAACCAGCTCTCCGCGCCCTTGGCCGTATGCCCCACCAGCCGCAACGCCAGCAGCGCCAGGATGTTGAGCACGTAGATGGGGAAGGCCATCCGCTGGATCCAGCGGTAGTCCACCAGGCACACCATCAGCACCGCGCCCAGGCCCACGCCCAGGTAGAGCGCCTGGCTGGTCCACACCGGCGCCATGGGGGGGCGGGACGCGGACGCCAGGTTCCAGATGCCCAGCGCGCACACGCCCAGCACGCACACGACGAGCCCCCACGGCACGTGGGGCATCATCCGGCGCTCAATCCGCAGTTGCACTGTCGTCTCCGGTTTCCGAGGGCGGCTGGATGGGCTCTCCCGGCAGGTTCACCTTGGGCGGCGGCACCGCGCGGGTGAGCGAGGCTTCATCCAGGCTGGGCGCCGGCGGCAGCGACGGCGTGTAGGGCTGGTTGGCGCGGGGCGGCGGTGACGTCGCGTCCTGCGCCTTCAATTCGAAGTACTTCTTCATCACGGCCAGCGCCGTGGGCGCCGCGTCCACGCCACCATGGCCGCCGTGCTCGTTGAGCACCACCACGGCCAGCTCCGGCTTGTTCGCGGGGGCGAAGCCGGCGAACCACGCGTGGTCGCGCTCGAAGTAGCTCATCTGGTGCGTCTTCAGACGCACGGCGCCGATGCGCGCCACCTGCGCGGTGCCCGTCTTGGCCGCCACCAGGAAGTCCGCGGGCAGGCCCGACTTGAGCTTCGCGCGGTACGCGGTGCCGCCGGGCTCCTGCGCCACCGCCTCCAGGCCCTCCACGATGGCCTTCAGGTGCGCGGGGTTGATGTCCGTCTGAGACACCACCTCCGGCTTGAACTCCTCCATCACCTGCCCGTCCAGGTTCTCCAGCCGCTGCACCATCTGCGGCTTGTAGAGCTTCCCGCCGTTGGCCACGGCCGCGTAGACGAGCGCCAGTTGCAGGGGCGTCACGTTGTCGTCGCCCTGCCCGATGGCGCTGTTGAGCGCCATGCCCTTGGTGTAGCCGCCCGGCGAGGCTTTGTCGTGGTACGCGCTGGACGGCATGATGCCCGGCACCTCCGCCACCACGCCGATGCCGGTGGGGCGGCCCAGGCCCAGCGACTTGCCCATCTCCGCGATGGGGTCCAGGCCGATGGTGTCCGCCACCTTGTAGAACCACGCGTCGCACGACGCCTTCATGGCGCCCCGGCCGTCCAGGGGCCCGTGGCCGCTGTCCTTGTGGCAGCGCCACACGCGCGCGCCCAGCCGGTAGCCGCCGGAGCAGTGCACCACCGTCTCCGGCCGGAACGCCCCGGACTTGAAGGCCGCCAGCTGCGTCACGACCTTGAACGTGGAGCCCGGGCTGTAGTGCTCCGCGGCCACGCGGTTGATCATCGGGTGGAGCGGATCCCTCGCCAGCGTGGCCATCTGTGACGGCGTCACGCGGCCCGTCAGGAGATTGGGGTCGAAGCCGGGGCGGGACACCAGCGCCTTGATGAAGCCGGTGTTCACGTCGATGGCCACCACCGCGCCCGTCACGCCCGGGAACGCGCGCTCCGCTTCCTCCTGGAGGCGCATGTCGATGGAGAGCACCACGTTGCTGCCGGCCGTGGGAGGAATGACGGCGTTCTCCCCCAGCTTGTCGTTGAGCTCTTCAATCGTCTGGCCGCGCGCGTTCACCACTTCCTTGCGCACGCCGTCCCGCCCGCGCAGCTTGGACTCGAAGTAGCGCTCCAGGCCGCGCCGGCCGATGTAGTCGCCCAGCGCGTACTTCGCGCCGTCCCCGTTGAGGCGCTCCAGCTCCTCCTGGGTGATTTCGTTCATGTAGCCCAGCACGTGCGACAGCACCGTGTCCGCGCGGTAGTTGCGGTGCGGCACGGGCACCACCTCCACGCCGTCCAGGATGTCGCGCCGGGCGTTGAGCCGGTCGTACTCGTCGCGCGTCAGGTCCACGCGCACCGGCACCGGCTGGAAGGGCGCGTTGCGGCGGCTCGAGCGGACCAGGTCTTCAATCTTCTTGCGCTGCTCGGGGTCCCACTGGAGCAGCTCGCCCAGGCGGGGAATCACCTGCTCGAAGCAGTCCGTGCAGAAAGCCGGAGTGACGAAGGCGTCGAACGACGGACGGCTGTCCACCAGGATGGTGCCGCGCGCGTCCTTGATGACGCCGCGGTCGGCGCGCAGGCGCACCTCCTTCACGAAGTTCGCCACGCTCTTGGCGGCGTACTCTTCATGGCGGATGAGCTGGAGCCGGTACAGCTGGATGGCCAGCGCCACCATGCCCAGCGACATGGCCAGGCCCAGCCACAGGAAGCGGCGCTTCAGGTCCCGGCCTGGAGTGGTGTTGCCAATGGTCGGAGGCGTCAACGGAGCAACCCCGCCGGGCGCTCCTGCGCCACTTCAAACCGCTTGAACAGCGGGAAGAGCAACAGGGCCGCCACGCCCGTGAGCGCCAGCTGCACCGGCATGCCGGAGAGCTGCGGCGCCGTGGAGCCGTCCTTCAGCGTGAGCCACGTGAAGAACGTGGACAAGAGGGCGTGCCCCAGGTCCGCGCCCATGGCGAACAGCGCGAAGGCCACGGGCCCTCGCACGTCCACGAACGACGCCACCAGGCGGCCCACCAGGAAGGTGAACACCGCGAGGAACGTGAACAGGCCCGTGGGCTGGCCGCTCATCAGGTCCAGCAGGTAGCCCACCGCGAAGGCGGAGCACGCCCCCTCGGTGAGGCTCGCCCGGAGCGCGAGGAAGGCCACCAGCACCACCGTGACGTCCACGCGGCCCAGCACCAGCCCTGCCTGTTGGACGAACACGGACTCCAGCGTGAGCAGCACCAGCGCCAGCATGACGGTCACCAGGAACTTCATTTCTGCGTGCCCTCCGTGGAGGCCCCGCCGGTGGCGGTCATCTCACTGTACGGACTGCCCACCACCAACACCTCCTCCAGCCGGCTGGTGTCCACCGCGGGAGTGATGTCCGCGCCCTGGAACATGCCGTGCTCCTTCTTCTCCAGCTGCGTCACCCGCCCCACCACCAGCCCGGGAGGATAGATGCCGTCCGTGCCGGAGGTGATGATGAGGTCGCCGTCCTCCACGTCCTCCGTGCGCAGCATGTTCTCCAGCGTCAGGGGGCCGCTGCCCGCGCCCGCCGCCGTGCCTCGGGCCCGCGAGCGCTGCACGCGCACCGCCACCCGGCTCTGCGGATCCGTCACCAGCGCCACGTCCGCGTAGCCGCCCGTGGACCGGATGACCTGCCCGACAATCCCGTCCGGCGTCACCACCGACATGCCCCGGAACACCCCGTCCTTCTCCCCGCTGCTGATCCGCACCGACAGGAGCTTGGCCACCGGATTGACGCCCACCACCCGCGCCGGAATCTCCGGCCCGGGCACGGCCTCCGCGTACGCCAGCAGCTTTCGCAGCCGCCCGTTCTCCGAGCGGGCCTCGCCCAGGGCCTGCACCGTCGCCCGCAACTGCAGGTTCTCCAGCCGCAGCGCGTCATTGTCCTGACGGACGCCGCGCAGGTCCAGGTAGTTGCGCACCGCGGCCACGGCGCCGTCGATGCCGGCGGTGAGCCCCTGCTGCACGGGGGCCGTGAGCGCGATGACGCCCCGGTCGACGAAGTTCGGGTCGCGGCCGCGCCGCCCGCCCAGCAGGAAGGCGCCGAGGGGGTACAGGAGGAGGGCGGCTACGAGGAGGAAGCGGCGGTACCGCTTGAGAAGAGACAGCACGGACGGGGGCTTTCCCGGGGTGGGCGAAGGACGCGGATGGAAGGGGGAGAGGGTCGGGCTAAGCTGGCTGAATCGCTTGCATTTTCCGGTCTGTTGTCCTAGGCAGTCAAGGCCCGGATGAGGGGGTGTTGACACTCATGCATCCCCACCGGCCGGGCTACCAACAACACGGCGCCGCGAGACCTTCCGCAAGGTGATTCGCGGGCGCTTCCGACCGTGAAGTGACCACAATGGACGGTTTGAATCCCCGGAAGGTCTTCTCCCTCCTGTTCATCATCGGCATCGCCGTGGTGTTCACGCTCCAGTTCGGCCCTGGCAGCAACGGGTTCGCGGACAAGGGCAGCCAGGCGCCCACCGCCAGCGCGGTGGCCACGGTGAATGGCAAGGAGATCCCTGTACGCGACTTCAGCATGGCCTGGTCGCGGCAGATGAACTTCCTGCGTTCGCAGGGCAACCCCATCCCGGAGTCGGTGGCCCGCCAGTTCGGCCTGGACAAGCAGGTGCTCGACCGGCTGGTGAACGCGGAGCTGCTCGCCCAGTCGGCGGAGCGCCACGGCATCAGCCCCTCGGATGAGGAGCTTCGCAAGCTCATCCACGAGAACACCGACTTCCATAACAAGGAAGGCGCGTTCGACTTCGCCCGCTACCAGCAGGTGCTGCGCGACTTCTACCGCCGCACGCCCCAGGAGTACGAGCAGGAGCTGCGCCGGCAGATGGCCGCCCAGAAGATGCTGGACGTGGTGCGCACGGGTGCCGTGGTGTCGGACGACGAGGTCCGCGCCCGCTACGAGAAGGAAGGCAACCAGGCGAAGCTGGTGTTCGCCCGCTTCCTGCCCACGATGTTCGCGGACAAGGTCCCCGCGCCCACGCCCGCGAAGCTCGCGGAGTTCCAGAAGACGCACGAGAAGGAGATCGCCGACTATTACGCGGCGAACAGCTTCGTCTACAACGTGCCGGAGCGGATCCGCGCCCGCCAGATTCTGGTGAAGGTGGCCCCGGACGCCACGCCCGAGCAGAAGGCCCAGGCGAAGGCGAAGGCGGAAGGCCTGCGCAAGGAGCTGGATGGCGGCAAGGACTTCGCCACGCTGGCCAAGGCGAGCAGCGACGACGACGCCACCAAGCTGAAGGGCGGCGAGCTGGGCTGGGTGGAGCGCACCACGTGGGACCCGGCGCTGGCCGACGCGGCGTTCTCCCTGAAGGCCGGGGAAGTGACGCAGCCGGTGGAGTCCGCGCTGGGCGTGCACCTGGTGAAGGTGGAGGAGAAGAAGGAAGCCCAGGCCAAGAAGCTGGACGACGTGAAGGGCGAGATCGCCACCAGCCTCTACAAGCAGGAGCAGGCGAAGGGGCTGGCGAAGGCGGAGGCCGAGAAGGCCCTGGCGGCGGCGAAGGCCGGCAAGTCCCTGAAGGAGCAGTTCCCGGTCCCCGCCGGCCAGCAGCCCGCGCTGCTGCGCTTCGAGGCGGAGACGAAGCCGGAGGCCGTGGAGACGGACAGCTTCACCGCTCAGGGTGACTCCGTGCCGCACCTGGGTCCGGCGCCGGGCCTGGTGAAGGCCACCTTCGAGGCCAGCGGTCCGGCGGTGCTGGGCGAGGTCTTCACCGTGGGCGAGGCGAACATCGTCGCGCAGGTGGTGGAGCGCGAGAAGCCGGACACCGCGGGCTTCGACAAGCGCAAGGAGGAGCTGCGCACCCAGGCCCGTCAGGCCAAGCAGATCGAGCTGACGGAGTCCTTCCTCAAGTCGCTGAAGAAGAGCGGCAACGTCGTCACCAACAACGAGGCCATCGACTCGGTGTTGGGCGCCGCGGGGTAGTCACCCGCCGGAGCGGGCGTAGGGGACCTCCAGCGGGGTCCCCTCCGCCGAAGGGGCCTCGGAGACCGCGATGCGGTCCCGGCCCCGGCCCTTGGCCGCGTACATGGCGAAGTCCGCCGCGCGGATGAGGTCCGTGGAAGTGGTGGCGTGCTCCGGGAAGGAGGCCACCCCGACGCTCGCGGTGAGCGCCACGTCCAGCCCCTGCGCGCGCAGGAAGCGCTGGCCGCGGAACGCCTCGCAGATGCGCTGGGCGATGACCTGGGCCCCTTCCTTGTCCGTCTCAATCAACATCACCGCGAACTCGTCGCCGCCGTAGCGGAAGACGGCGTCCAGGTTGTGGCGGCCCAGGCTGATGAGCAGGTCCCCCACCTCCTTGAGCGTGGCGCTGCCCACCAGGTGCCCGTGCCGGTCGTTGATGGACTTGAAGTGGTCCAGGTCCAGGAACACGAGCGACAGCGGGTGGCGGAAGCGCGCCGAGCGCTTCACCTCCTGCTCCAGCTGCGCGCGCAGGTGCCGCGCGTTGAAGCAGCCGGTGTGCTCGTCCGTGATGGTGAGCTCCTGGACGCGGCGGAAGTTGCGCGCGTTCTCGATGGCGATGGCCGCGTAGTCCGCGATGGCGGACAGGGCGGTGAGGTCGTCATGCGTGAAGCCGGGCTCGGTGGGGCCGTTGACCAGTTCAATCACGCCCAGCACGCGCTCGCGCGCCACCAGCGGCACGGCGAGCAGCGAGCGGGTGTGGAAGGCGGAGGCCTCATCGAAGCGGGGCGCGAAGCTGGAATCGCCGGCCACGTCGTGGACGAGCCGCGCGACGCCCGAGGAGAACACCGCCCCGGCGATGCCTTCCCCCGGATTGAGCTGGAGGCCCTTGAGCGCTTCGGCGCCCTCCCCCACGGCGATTTCGAAGTAGAGCTTTGCGCTGCGCTCGTCCTGGAGGATGAGCGACCAGTTGCGCGGTTTGAGCAGTGCGCTGACCTTCTGCATCACCAGCGCGAGCACTTCGCGCAGCTCCAGCGTGGAGGTCAGCGCCTTGGCCATCTCGTTGTAGGCGGCCAGTTGCTCCACTGTCCGCTTCATGGCCGACAGGAGGTCCGCGGGGTTCATCGAGGTGCCCTCTGGAGCGCAAGTCTGCTAAGGCCCGCGAGCGCGAAACATCCCGCACCCGCCCATGGATCCAACCGAACGCTTCGTTCTCGCCTCCGCATCGCCCCGGCGCAAGGATTTATTGGCCCAGTTGGGCCTTCGCTTCACCGTGGCGGCGGCGGATATCGATGAAACGCCGATGGCCGGAGAAATTGCGTCGGACTACGTGCTCCGGCTGGCCGTGGAGAAGGCTCGCACGGTCGCCACCCGACACCCGGACGCATGGGTGCTGGCCGCGGACACCACCGTGGCCCTGGGGTCGGAGCTGCTCGGCAAGCCCCGGGACGCGGCGGAGGCGCGGCGGATGATCGCCCGGCTGTCCGGCCGGATCCATGAGGTCTTCACCGGCATCGCGGTGGCCGGCCGTGCCCGGGACGCCCAGGTGGTTCGCACGCAGGTGACTTTTCGCACGCTCTCGCCGGATGAGATTGCCTGGTACGCGGACACCGGCGAACCGCTGGACAAGGCGGGCGCCTACGCCATCCAGGGCAAGGGCGGTTTCCTGGTGCAGGGAATTGACGGCAGCCACTCCAACGTCGTGGGCCTGCCGCTGGGAGAGACGCTGGCGTTGCTGAAGCGCGTGGGCATGCCGCTGCCCTGGACGGAAGGTCAGCGATGAGCAGCGTGGCGGACAACCTGGCGCGGGTGCGCGAGCGCGTGGCGAAGGCCTGCGCGAGCGCGGGGCGGCCGGAGTCGTCGGTGACGCTGGTGGCCGTGTCCAAGCTCAAGCCCGCGGCGCTCATCCGCGAGGCTTACGCCGCGGGGCAGCGCGACTTCGGGGAGAACTACGCCCAGGAGCTGCGGGACAAGGCAGAGGAGCTCAAGGACCTGGACGGACTGCGCTGGCACGCCATCGGGTCGCTGCAGACGAACAAGGTGAAGTACGTGGCCCGCGTCGCGCACGCCTTCCATGCGCTGGAGCGGCTGGACGTCGCCACGGAGCTGTCGAAGCGGCGCGCGGGCTCCCCTCCCCTGCCCTGCTACGTGGAGCTCAACCTGGGCGGCGAGGACACCAAGCACGGGCTCACCCCGGACGCGCTGGGCGGCTTCCTGTCGCAGGTGCGCGAGCTGCCGAACCTCCAGGTGGTGGGGCTGATGGCGCTGCCGCCGCCCACGGACGACGTGGCGCGGATGCGCGAGGGCTTCGCCCGGCTGCGCGAGCTGGCGGCGACGCATGCGCTGAGGGCCCTGTCCATGGGCACCACGCACGACTTCGAGCAGGCCATCCTGGAGGGCGCCACCGCCGTGCGCGTGGGCACCGCCATCTTCGGCGAGCGCGCCTGAAGCCCGCTCACAGCTCGCGGAACCGCACCCGCCCCTCCTGGTTGACGAGCGCCTTGTACTCGCAGCCGCAGTAGTTGCAGCGCACCTCGTCCCCGTCGGTGAACGTCTCGTCCACGGGGTTGTTGGCGTTGCAGCCGGGACAGTCGAACTCCTTCAACACGCGGCTGCCGCCGGAGCCCGAGTCCTTGGCGAAGTCGTCGTCGTCGAAGTGGAAGTCGTTGGCCATGGCCCCGGACGCTAGCACCGGGCGTTGCGTCCGGGGGTACCCTGCCAGGCATCCAGGCAGGCGCGCCGGACTGTCCGCCATTTGTCAGCGACCCTTGCGGGCGTGTACCCCTGCGGGCCGCCATTTCCGTCCCCTGTCAGTCTTTCCCAGGCGCGTCCGGAGGGCGGCCGGACGGCTTTGAATGCTGTCCCACGGCCGCCCGTCCTGGAAATGTCCGGTGGCGGGGGCGGTTGAGGGGCGCGGTTGGCTTGGGCGGGCCGGCCACCTAACTTGCAAGCAAGGGAGCACACCCGATGCGCAGTCTGTCCAGGTGGGGGTTCACGGCGGCGGTGGTGGGACTCTTGGGGTCCACGCTGGCGCATGCCCAGGAGCCCACCGGCGCGGCGTTTGGCCCGGGTGAGCAGGCCCAGTACCGGGTGCGCTACCTGGGGCTGACGGCCGGCACGGCGACGGTGACGGTGGGCTCGCCCATGACGCAGTGGGGCCAGAGCGTGTGGCCCATCGTGTCCATGGCGAAGTCGGACGACCTGGTGGGCGTCTACCCGCTCAAGAGCCGCTTCGTGTCGTACTGGGACGCGGGCACCCAGCGGGTGACGGGAAGCGACCTGCACTCGGAGGAGAACCGCAAGCGCCGCCGTCAGCGCATCCAGCTCTCCGCGGACGGCGCGGGCGCGAAGGTCATCAAGCAGAAGGAGAGCGACCCGCCGCGCGAGTCCGAGCACACGCTGCCCGAGGGCACCATGGACGTGGCGGGCGCGACGTTCGCGCTGCGCGGCCAGGAGCTGGTGGTGGGCCGCTCCTATTCCTACCCGGTGTTCACCGGCAGCAAGCAGTTCACCATGAGCGCCACGGTGGAGGGCCGCGAGACGGTGACGACGCCCGCGGGAGCGCGAGACACCTTCCGCGTGCGCGTGCACACCGACTTCGGCGGCAAGCTGGAATCCAAGCGCGACCTGGTGGCGTACCTCAGCGCGGATGCGCATCACGTGCCGGTGCGAATCGAAGCGGACTTCGCGCTGGGCACCGTCGTGGCGGAGCTGACGGACTACAAGCCGGGCCGCGTGGTGGCGGTGGCCCGGGCGGACAACTCGGGCGACTGAAAAACGTCGTCCGCCAACCAGGGGAAGGCAGGGGGCATGGGCGTGGGTTGGGCATGGGCAGTGGCGGCGGCGCTTTCCGCCGCGCCGGGCGGCGTGCAGGTGGTGTCGCCGCTGGTGAAGGTGCGGCCGGACGCGACGCCGAAGGGCGCGAAGGAGGCCCGCCTCAGCGCGGCCCGGGGTGAATGCGAGGGCACGCAGCTGGTGCTCCCCCAGGGCGTGACGCGCGTGACGATGAAGCCCCTGGCCCTCAAGGGGCCGGGCGCGCCGCTCACCGTGGACGCGTGGCGCGAGGCCTTCCTGGACGTGAAGACGCCCTCCAACGGCGAGGGCAAGACGGGCCCGTGGCCCGACGCGCTGGTGCCCCTGTCGGCGCCCGCCAATCCCAGACATCCGACGGTCGTCTACGTGGAGGTCTGCGTTCCGGCGAAGCAGGCCCCGGGCACCTATGCGGGGAGCCTGAGCGCGGCGGTGGATGGAAAGGAACTGCCGGCCGTCCCCTTCAGCGTGGAGGTGCAGCCCTTCGAATTGCCCGCGACGTCGTCGCTGCCCAACAGCTTCGGCATCTCGCTGTACAGCATCGCGAAGGGGCACGGCATCCCGGCGGAGTCTCCGGAGGCGAAGGCGCTCCTGCGCGAGTACGGCAAGACGCTGCTGGAGCACCGCGTGAGCGCGCACGGCATGGGCATGGATCCGCCGCCGGTGAAGTTCCAGGACGGCCGCGCGGTGCTGGACTGGACCGCGTACGACGCGGAGCTGGGGCCCTTCCTGGACGGAAGCGTGCTGCCCTCCGGCGCGCGCTTCACCACGGCGGACGTGCGTGACAACCGCAAGGCCTCCACGGACGCGGAGAAGAGCGCGTACTACCGCGCCTTCCAGAAGCACTTCGAGGACAAGGGCTGGAAGGCGCAGCTCTTCTTCTACGCCAAGGACGAACCCAAGCCCGCGGACTTCCCGCTGGTGAAGGCGCAGTCCAAGCGCGTGCGCGACGCGGGGGCGGACATCCCGGTGCTCGTCACCACGTCGCTGAATCCCGCGCTCCTGGGCTCCGTGGACATCCTCACGCCCATCATCAACTGCTTCTACCCGCGCGAGGGCCCGCAGACGTGCCACAACGTGGCCAACGCCGCGACCGCTCGCGCGAAGCTGAGCTCGCGCGCGAAGGTGTGGTGGTACCAGAGCTGTATGGCCCACGGCTGCACGGGCGGCCCGCCGCCGGACAAGGCGCTGGACAGGGCGTACAGCGATTGGGCCTCGTACATGGTGGACCACCCCGCCCCGCTCAACCGCGCCATGGGCCCGCTGGCCTTCGAGAGCGGCGTGGACGGCGAGCTCTATTTCGACACCGTCTTCGCCTACAACACGAAGAAGGATGTCTGGGCGGACCTCTTCGAGTTCGGCGGCAACGGCGACGGCACCCTCTTCTACCCGGGCACGCCCGCGAAGCTGGGGGGCACCCAGCACCAACCCGTGGTCTCCCTGCGGCTGAAACACATCCGTGACGGCCTGGAGGACTACGAATACCTGCGCCTGCTCACGTCGCTCGGCGACGGCGCCTTCGCCAGGGCGGCGGCGAAGCGGCTGGCGAAGTCCGGGTACGAAATCACGAGGGACCCGGCGGAATGGGAAGCGGTGCGCAAGGAAGTGACCGAGCGCATCGTGAAGCGGAAATCGGCTGAACAAGCGAAGCGCTCCGGACGTCGGACTTCCGGGGGAACCCCGTAGTCACTCCCCCCTGGGAGGAAGCAGAATGAAGCCCATGCGCACCCTCGTCGCGGCCTGCCTCGCCTTCAGCGCCCTTGGCGCCATCCCGGGACAGGCCCAGGAGGCCCAGCCCCGTCCCATCAACATCCTGAGTCCCTCCAGACTCCCGACGGTGACGGAACCCTCCGACCCGGCGAAGCCCGCGGCGAACGCGGAGAACACCGGCGACGCGTCCTCCACCCCGGCCCCGGACGAGCCCGTGGTCGCGGTGAAGCCCTGTGAGCAGGCCCTGCCCGTGCTGCGCTCACCGCTGGCCTTCAAACCGGGCGAGCTGCTCGAGTTCGACATGGACGCCATGGGCGCGAAGGCGGGCAAGCTCACCATGCGCGTGCAGCGCCCCGCCAACGGCTCGCTGCCGGTGTTGGTGGAGGCGCAGACGAACACGCTGTTCTCCAAGGTGCGCCGGGTGCGCGGCAGCGCGACCAGCTACCTGCACCCCAAGACGCTGCGCCCCTCGCGCTACACCGAGGAGGCCGTGGAGAACGAGCAGCGCCGCAAGGTGAACGTGGACTTCAGCGCGCAGGACAAGAGCGTCAAGGTGGACTACCAGATTGGGGATCGCCCCAAGGGCCACTTCGACTACGCCTACGACAAGGACGGCCTGGACGTCGCGGGCGCCATCTACCTCATCCGCCAGCTGCCCCTGAAGAAGGACATGCCGGTGTGCTTCGACGTGTACGGCATCCGCCGCATGTGGCGCATGACGGCCACCGTGGTGGAGCGCGAGCACGTGTCGCTGCCCCTGGGCGAGTTCGACGCCTGGCACCTGGCCGGCACCGCCGTGCGCATCGACCGGCCGTCGCAGACGCGCGACATCCACGTGTGGATTTCCGACGACGACCGCCGCCTCCCCCTGGCCGCCGTGGGCGCCATCGACCTGGGCGCGGTGCGTCTGACGCTGACCGGCGTGAAGCGCCCCGGTGAAAAACCCCTGGAGGCGCAGGGCAAGGAAGATCTCAAGTGGTGACGCGGGGTTGAGCCCCCGCCCCAGGCCCGCCTCCCGCATGGAGCGCGGGCTTTTCATTGCCTCCAAATTGAGAATGGTCTGCAAAGTCAAAAAGCCGAGCGTAGGGTGCGCGCCGCTCGATGCGTCCCCAACACTTGCACCCCCTCCTGAGTTTGCTGTGCGCCCCCCTGTTCCTGATGCCTTCCGCGGCCCGCGCCGACGAAGGCCGCGTCGGTGAGAACGAGAAGGAGCGCGTCCTGACGGTAGGCAGCAAGCCGAAGCTGGACCTGTCCGTGAACGCGTACGCGGACCTCCAGTTCGCGTACTTCAACTACGGCGAGAACCAGAACCGGGCGAACGGCTCGCAGAAGGACTCGCGGCTCGTGTTCGACACGACGCGCCTGGTGCTGGAGCTGGAGGCAGGGCTGCCGGAGTACGGGCTCGAGGCCGAGTTCGAGGTGGAGTTCGAGCACGGCGGCGCGGGCGCTGAGGAACGCCCCGAGCACGACGACGTTGAAGGGGGCACAGGACGCGTGGTTCGCCGCGCGCGTGCCGTGGGAGCAGAGCGAGTCCTTCCTGTTCGGGCCAGTGGACAGCAACGGGTGGGACCCGGCGATGGACAGCTGGCCGGTGAACCGCACGGACCTGGACGCGGTGCTCGGCAACAACGACACGCTGTCCCAGCAGTACGTGAGCAACCTGCAGGAGACGCAGAAGGGCTTCCACACGACGGAGTACCTGCTCTTCGGCGAGGGCCAGGTGAAGAAGCCGGAGGAGTTCAACGCGCGCCAGTTCGAGTACCTGCTCGCGCTGACGGCGGAGCTGAAGACGGTGTCCGGCAACCTGGCGGCGTCCTGGGCGACCGGCGTGAACGGCCAGGCGCCGTACCGCGACACGCTGGCCACCGCGGGTGGGTCTGGCAACACGGCGTACCCCACGGTGGAGGCGGGCGCGCAGGAGATGCTGGGCGGCATCCTGGTCATCCTGGACGAGGTGGCCAACGGGAAGATCGCCGACCCGTACGACGCGAAGGACGCGAACCTGGTGGAGAGCCAGTTCGCGCTCAACTCGCTGTCTGACTTCACCAACAACATGCGCAGCGTGGAGAACGTCTACCTGGGCCACCGCCCGGAGGCCGCGCAGAAGGGCCTGTCCATGTCGGACGTGGTGAAGGAGCGCGACGCGGCGCTGGACACGCGCGTGAAGGCGGAGATCGCGGCGGCCATCGCGGCGCTGGGCAAGGTGCCAGAGCCGTTCCCGGTGTCCATCAAGGACCCGGCCTCCGCGGATGAAATCGAGGGTGCGCAGGCCGCCATCCGCAAGCTGCACGACACCTTCCAGGTGGACGTGAAGGCTATCATCCTTCCCTGATGTGGGAGCGGGGGAACGCGATGCGACAGACGCTGGGACTCGGAATGCTGCTGTGGCTCGCGGGCTGCGGCACGGAAGCCGAAGCCCCTGGGGCTTCGCCACGCGCGGGGGGCGACACGACCATCGACGACCGCACGTCGCGAGCGTTCGCGCAGCCCGCCCCCAACCTCACCACGGAGCATGAAGCGCTTCACCGCGAGGGCGACGCCGCCTTCGCGGCCGTCTTCGTGCCCGGCCCCGCCCCGGTGAACCCGGGGTTGGGGCCCGCGTACAACAACGCCTCCTGCAATGGCTGTCACCTGCGCAACGGGCGAGGCATGCCGGTGATGGGGGGCGGACCGACGCGCACGCAATTGCTGGTGCGCGTGAGCCTTCCGGACGGCACGCCAGAGCACCCGAACGGCGCGGTGCCGGTGCCCGGGCTGGGGCTCCAGATTCAAGACCAGGCCGTCTACGGCGCGTCGCCGGAGGCCACCGTGACGCTCGCGTGGGAGGAGCGCGCGGGGAAGTACGCGGACGGGACGGCGTATGGCCTGCGCTCGCCGCGCATCACCATCGTGATGCCGGACGGGTCGTCTCCGCCCGCGGGCATGCTCACGTCGCTGCGCCTGCCGCCGCCGGTGGTGGGCCTGGGACTGCTGGAAGCGGTGGACCTGGCCACGCTGCGGGCGCTGGAAGACCCCACGGATGCGAACGGGGACGGGATTTCCGGCCGGCTGAACACCGTGTGGGACGTGCAGGCGCTCGCGCTGGTGCCGGGGCGCTTCGGGTGGAAGGCGAACAGCCCCAACCTGCGGCAGCAGTCAGCGGAGGCCTATTTCAACGACATGGGGATTACGAATCCCCTCTTCCCGGACGCGGGGGGCGGCTTCGAGCTGCCCATGAAGACGCTGGACTCAGCGGTGTTCTACGCGCAGTCGCTCGGGGTGCCGGCGCGCACGGCGCTGGACAACGCGGCGGTGAAGCGCGGCGAGGCGAAGTTCAAGGACCTGGGCTGCGTGAAGTGCCACCGCGACACGCTGGAGACCGGGGAGCACCCGGTAGCGGAGCTGTCGCATCAGCGCATCCACCCGTACACGGACCTGCTGCTGCACGACATGGGCGCGGACCTGGCGGACGGGCGGCCGGATGGGGACGCCACCGGCACCGAGTGGCGCACCGCGCCCCTGTGGGGCCTGGGACTGACACAGACGATTCTTCCGTACTCGGGCTACCTGCACGACGGGCGGGCCCGGACGTTGGAAGAGGCCGTGCTGTGGCACGGCGGTGAGGCGGAGCGGGCGCGGGAGGGGTTCCGCAACCTGTCCGCCAGCGACCGGGACGCGCTGGTGCGCTTCCTCCAGTCGATGTAGCGCCCGGCTTCAGCCGTTGCGGATCATCCCGGCGGCCTGCGACAAGCGGCGGCGCAGCTGCGTCACCACCTCGTTCAGGTCCTCCAGGCGCTGGAGCACGTGCAGGTTCTCGCCCGCGTTCATCAGGGCGACCGGCGTGAGCGTCTCGCGGTGGAGGGCCAGGAGCAGATCGTAGAAGTGCGCCTGCACGTCGCCCAGGGCATCCAGGCCCTCGCGGAGGTCGTCCTCCACGAAGTCCAGGAGGACGGTGGCGTCCTCGCGCACGGGCAGCGTCCGGGCCAGGCGCTCCACGGCCCCGCGAACGGGGTCGGTACGGCGCAACATCGCGGGGGTGGCGAGGGCTGCCACGGGAGGGGGCATGCTCAGGACGCTACAGGTCCGTAGCGCCCGGTCAATTTTCCCACCCCCTGCCCGCCGGTGCGAAACGCGGCCCCGTCAGAGGCGCGGCTCGCGAACCTGTCCGACTGGAGGTCTGCGCGGAATAGGGGTGAAGGCTGACTGGCTACTGAGCCTCAAGGGAGGCAGGGGCCTCCAGCACGAAGTAGACGCAAAAAAGCCGGCTGCGTGTCAGCAGCCGGCGGATGTTGTGGGCC